>JAHUZY010000419.1 GCA_019264505.1 Phenylobacterium sp.
CTCGTGGCCCGCGGCGCCACGCGACGGCCCAATGGCCTGCTGGTGGCCGCCGACGATGTGGCCGAGGCCGGGCGAGCCCTTTCCCGGGCGGGCCTGGGGCCGGTGACAGCCGCGCAGCCGGATTTCGTCTTTGAAACAGAGTCCCCGGGCTGGACCCAGTTGCAGGCAGCCTTGAGCAAAAACTGACGGACGAGTCAATTATGCCGAGGTCGTGAGGGCCTTTCTGCGGAAATCCCGGAAAACTGAGGGGAATTTGGCCGCTTCGCCGATTTGGCGCATTGACTCGGGCATGAAATTGCCGTTTTCTCCCTCTTGCGAGAGACAAGACGGCGGCAAGTCCTGAAGTCTCCCGGCGTTTCGGGGAGGAAACGCCCTCTAAAACTGAGCGGCAGCTCACAATAAGAACAGGCCCGTTGCGATTATCCCCCGCAACGGGCCATTTCTTTTTCAGCCTCAGCAAAAAACTGACATTAGAGTCAAAAAAGGGCGGGTCCATCGGGCCCACCCCTCATTGGCGTCACCAGATGCGGACCCGCGCGTCGGGCGCGACGTACATCGGATCCTCCGGGCTGACCCCGAAGGCGTCGTACCAGGCGTCGATATTGGTGATCGGCACGTTCACCCGGTAGTGGGGCGGGGAGTGGGGACCGGCCACCAGTTGCCGACGCAGGGCGTCTTCGCGGTACTTGCCGCGCCAGACCTGCGCCCAGCCCAGGAAGACCCGCTGTTCGCCCGTGAAACCGTCGATCACCGGCGCCGGCTTGCCGTCCAGCGACAGGTTGTAGGCGTCGAGGGCCAGCAGTACGCCCCCCAGGTCGGCGATGTTCTCGCCCATGCTCAACTGGCCATTGATCGGCAGGCCCGGGATCGGCTCGATGGCCGAATACTGGGCGCCCAGCTTCTGAGCCTGGACATTGAACTTCTCCGCGTCCGCGGCGGTCCACCAGTCGGTCAGCCTGCCGTCGCCATCCGACTTGCGCCCCTGGTCGTCGAAGCCATGGGTGATCTCATGGCCGATCACCCCGCCAATGCCCCCGTAATTGATCGCCGGATCAGCGTCGGGATCGAAGAAGGGCGGCTGCAGGATGGCGGCCGGGAAGACGATCTGGTTCTTGGTCGGGCTGTAATAGGCGTTCACCGTCGGGGGCGTCATGCCCCACTCCTTGTCGTCCACCGGCTCGTCCAGCCGTCCGACCCGGAAGGCCCAGTCGAAGGCCGAGGCCCGCTGGACATTGCCATAGAGGTCGTCCGGAAGGATCTCCAGGCCGCTATAGTCGCGCCACTCTTCAGGGTAGCCGATCTTCACAGTGAACTTGGACAGCTTCTCCAGGGCCTTGGCCTTGGTCTCATCCCCCATCCAGGTCAGCCCCTTGAGGCGGACTTCCATGGCCGATTTGATGTCGCCCACCAGGGCCTCCATCTTGGCCTTGCTCTCGGGCGGGAAGTAGTCGGCCACATAGAGCCGGCCCAGCGCTTCACCCGCCTGGGAATCCACGAGGCCGACCGCCCGCTTCCAGCGGGGCCGCTGCTCGGGCTGGCCCGACAGGGTCTTCTCACGGAACTCATGGTGCGCCTGGACGAAGGCGCCCGACAGATAGGGCGCGGCCTGATCGGTCAGGGTGTAGGCCGCCCAGGCCTGGCGCACCGCAAGCGGCGTGGCGGCGTAGATCTCGGCGATCTTCGGGAAGGCGGTGTCTTCGGCCGCCACCAGCTTTGTGGCGCCCTGCAGGTCCGCGCCCTCCAGGAAGGCGGTCCAGGGGAAGGCCGGCGCAAAGGCCGACAGCTCGGCCACCGTAAAGGGATTATAGGTCTTGTCGTCGTCCCGGCGATCGGCCCTGGTCCAGGAGACCTCGGCGATCTTGGTCTCCATCTCGACAATGGCCTGGGCGTTGGCTTCGGGTTCGGCCCAGCCAGCCAGGGTCAGAAGCTGCGCCACATAGGCCTGGTACTTGGCCTTCTGCTCGGCGAACCGCTCATCGAGATAATAGTCCCGGTCGGGCATGCCGATGCCGGCCTGGCCCAGATAGACGGTGTAGCGCTCCGGATCCTTGGCGTCGTCATAGACATAGGCGCTGAAGATCGAGCCGCCGAACCCCTTCATGGTCTCGCCCATCAGCCGGGCCAGCGCCGCGTCGCTGTCGGCCGCCCGCACCTTGGCCAGGTCGGCCGCCAGGGGCTTCGCGCCCAGGGCCTCGATGGCCGCCTCATCCATGAAGCTGCGATAGAAGGCGCCGATCAGGGCTTCATCGCCGGAGGCCTGCGCGTCGGCGGCCGAGCGCTCCAGCACCACCCGCATCCGCTCCACCGACAGCTCGTGCAGGGCGTCGAAGGTGCCGAACCGCGAGCGGTCGGCGGGGATCTCCAGGGCGTCCACATAGGCGCCGTTGGCGTGCAGGAAGAAATCAGCGCCCGGACGGATGGACGGATTCATCCCGGTGCGGTCAAAGCCCCAGGTCCCCATGCGCTGGGCCTGGGCGGCGTCACCGCCGCCAACCGGGGTCGGCGCGGCGCTCGGAAAATGGACGGGGCGCCAGTCGCGGGCCGCAGCCGGGGCCGCGGCGGTGATCAGGGCGGCCGCCGCAGCGGCGCGGAACCAGAGGGTCTTCATGTGCAATGATCAGCCTTCAAGGGTCTGGGATGGGGGCGAACATGCCCCGCCCAGACCCTCGGGCGCTCATTACATTTTTGTTAAGTCCCGGGCGCGGTCAGGTCTTGGCGCCCAGGGCGTCCAGGGCCTGGGCCCGCACCAGCTTATAGTCGAGCTTGCCGTTGGGCGCCCGGACGACGGGCGCGAACACCAGGTCCCGGGGAACCTTGTAGTCCGCCAGATTGGCCTTAACGTGGGCTTGCAGGTCGGCGAGGGACGGCTCGGCGCCGCCGGCCACATCCACCACCGCGCAGATCCGCTCCCCGAACCGCGGATCGGGGAGGCCGACCACGGCGGCGTCGCGCACGCCTGGGAAACGCTTCAGGGACTCCTCCACCTCTTCGGGGAAGACCTTCTCGCCGCCGGTGTTGATCACCTGGCTGCCGCGGCCAAGCAGCGTGATGGCCCCGTCGGCCTCCACCGTGGCCCAGTCGCCCGGCACCGACCAGCGCTGGCCCTCGAAGATGCGGAAGGTCTTGGCCGACTTTTCCTCATCCTTGTAGTAGCCGAGCGGGGTGTGACCGCCGACCGCCACCAGGCCGCGCTCGCCCGAACCCGGCGCCACCCGGCGGCCGTCCTCGGTGAAGACCGCGGCATTGGGGCCGGTGGCGAACTTGGCCGTGGCCGCCGAGACGCCGCCGCCCGACGCCGAGGAGGCGAGGCCGAGGGCTTCGGACGAGCCCAGGCTGTCCATCAGCATGATGTTGGGCAGGTGCTTGAGCAGGCCCTGCTTGTTCTCCGCCGACCACATGGTGCCCGAGGAGACGATCCGCTTGAGGCTGGGCATGGTCCAGCGGCCGGGATGGGCCTCCAGGCATTCCAGCATGGGCGCGGCGAAGGCCAGGCCCACGATGATCAGTCCGCTGACGCCCAGACGCTCGACCTCGTCGAACAGGACGGCCGGCTCGAATTTGCGCGAGGGCAGGGTGGCGATGGCGCCGCCGCTGATCAGCTGGCCGAACGAGATGAACTGGCCGGTGGCGTGCATCAGGGGGGCCACCGGAATCGTGATCGCCTGAGGCTCTGCAGAAGCGGCGTTGGCCTTGGCGCGGACGCCGGCCTCTTCGACGGTCTCCAGGGGCGGCAGGCCGAGCAGCAGGTTGGCGCCGCCGCCGAGGCCCTTGAACAGGTCTTCCTGACGCCACATCACACCCTTGGGCATGCCGGTGGTGCCGCCCGTATACATAAAGAGCAGGTCGTCGGCCGAGCGGCCCCAGGGCGCCTCGAATCGCGACCCGTCGCCGGCGACGATGGCGTCATAGTCCTCGGCCCAGTCGGGGACCGGGAAGCCCTCTTCGGCGACCGCGATCCAGACCTTCACCTTGGGCAGGCGCGCGCGGACCGAGGCGGCGGTCTCGGCGAAGGAGGCGTGGAAGACCACGGCCTCGGCGTCGGCGTTGTCGAACAGATAGACCAGCTCGTCGCCGCTATAGCGGTAGTTGGTGTTGAAGGGGACCAGGCCCGCCTTGAACGCCGCGTAATAGGTCTCGATGTATTCCGGCCCGTTATAGAGATAGGCGGCCACCTTGGACTGGTGGGTCAGGCCCTTCTCCACGAGCCGGCGGGCCAGGGCGTTGGCGCGGCCGTCGAACTGGTCCCAGGTGAGCACCCGCTCCCCATGAATCAGAGCAGGCCGGGCCGGTGTCGCGCGCGCGACCGATTCCCACAGGTTGGCGTAATTCCAAACCTCCACAGGACGTCCTCCATTCTTAAAATATGGGCCGCATAAAGAGGACGGGCCTGGGTTAAGTCAACTTCGCCGGGCGTTTGTGAGGGCGATGCGCCACGGGGCGCGCGGGAAGGTTCACCCCTGGCCCGACGCCTGCCATAACCAGTCGACAGACGCGCGGGGGCGGCATGGACGGACACGGGTCGACCGAAGGCTATAAGGACATCGTTCTGTTCCTGGCCACGGCCGGCGTCGTGGTGCCCCTGTTCCGGCGCTGGAAGATCAGCCCGATCCTCGGCTTCATCCTGGCCGGCGTGGCGCTGGGCCCCTTCGGCCTTGCCCGTCTGGGGGAGTTCGCCCCCTGGGTCGCCTATTTCACGGTCGGCAACCC
>JAHUZY010000061.1 GCA_019264505.1 Phenylobacterium sp.
GGCCAAGCTCGCCCGGAAGGGCTGCGACTGGATCGTGGCCAATGATGTCAGCTTCGCGGGCGTCATGGGCGGCGACGACAACACTGTCTCCATCGTCAGCGCCACGGGCGTCGAGCGCTGGGAAAAGACTGCAAAGTCCGAGGTGGCGACCAAGCTCGCCCAGCGCATGGCGGAGGCCCTGGCATGACCCCGACGATCAAGATCACCCGCCTGGCGCATAACGCCGACCTGCCCCTGCCGGCCTATGAGACCGCGCTCGCCGCCGGCATGGACCTGCGCGCCGCCGTGGCCGAAGACGCGCCCATCGTGCTGCGGCCCATGGAGCGGGCCATGGTCCCCACGGGCCTGGCCATGGCCCTGCCGCCGGGCTTCGAGGGGCAGGTGCGTCCGCGCTCAGGCCTGGCGGCGAAGTCGGGGATCACCTGCCTGAATTCGCCGGGCACGGTGGACGCCGACTATCGCGGCGAGATGAAGGTCATCCTGATCAATCTGGGCGAAGAGGACTTCACCATCCGCCGGGGCGACCGCATCGCCCAGCTGGTGATCGCGCCTGTGATCCAGGCCGCATGGGACGAGGTGGACGGCCTGGATGAGACCGCCCGCGGCGCCGGCGGCTTCGGCTCCACGGGCGCCAGTTAGGCTCGAGGCTCAGTCGTACCAGGCCCGGCCGGCCCGCTCGATCAGGGCGAAGGCCCCGGCCGGCCCCCAGCTTCCGGCCGCATAGGGCTTGGGCGCCATGCCGGCCTCGGCCCAGGCCTCGGCGACGCCATCCACCCAGCGCCAGGCCTGCTCGACCTCGTCGCGGCGGACAAACAGCGCGCTGTTGCCCAGGATCACGTCGAGGATCAGCCGCTCATAGGCGATCCGCCGTCGCGCGTTCGGCCCCGAATAGGCCCGCAGCAGGGAGAGCGACAGGGGCAGGGACTGCAGGCGCATGCCGCCTTGTGAAATGCCCGGCGCCTTGTTCATCAACAGCAGTTCAATGTCCTCGTCCGGCTGCAGGTCGATCACCAGCCGGTTGGCCACCAGGTCGCCCTCGGCCTGACCGCCAAAGATCGAGTGGGGCACCCCCTTGAACTGGATGGCGATCTGGGTCCTGCGCTCGGGCAAGCGCTTGCCGGTGCGCAGGAAGAAGGGCACCCCGGCCCAGCGCCAGTTGTCGATATCCACCCTGAGCGCCACGAAGGTCTCCGTCTCGCTCTCCTGGCCGCGCTCTTCCTCATAGGATTTGGCCGACTGGCCCTGGGCGACGCCGGCGGCGTACTGGCCCCGCACGCTGGCCTGGGCCACGTCCTGGCGGGTGAAGGGGCGGAGGGACCGCAGCACCTTGACCTTCTCGTTGCGCAGGGACTCCGCCTCCATGTCCGAGGGCGGCTCCATGGCCACCAGGCAGAGGAGCTGCAGCACATGGTTCTGGACCATGTCGCGCAGGGCGCCGTGCTCGTCATAATAGGGCCAGCGGTCGCCGACCCCTTCGGTCTCAGCCACGGTGATCTGCACGTGGTCGATGGTCAGGTTGTTCCACAGGGGCTCGAACAGGGTGTTGGCGAACCGCAGGGCGATCAGGTTCTGCACCGTCTCCTTGCCCAGATAGTGGTCGATGCGGAACACCTGCTCCTCCTCGAACACCTCAGCCAACGCGGCATTGATGCCCCGGGAGCTTTCGAGGTCGTGGCCGATGGGCTTTTCCAGGACGATCCGGCTCTGCGGATTGATCAGCCCGGCGCCGGCCAGGGCCTCGCAGACCCCCACATAGAGGCTGGGCGACAGGGCCAGATAGAAGATCGGCGCCTTCGCCTCCCCGAGCGCCTCGGTGATGTCAGCCAGGCGGTCGGCCTTGGTGGCGTCCACGGCGCGGTAGTCCAGCCGCTGGACGAAACGCCTCCAGATCGCCTCGTCCAGGGTCTGCGGACTGGCCCGCTGGGCGACGGCGTCGCGGACCATGGCCTCGAACTCGTCGCGGGGAATTTCGGCCCGGGCGGCGGCGATGATCCTGAAGCCGTCGGGCAGGAAGCCGTCAGCGTCGAGGAAATAGAGCGAGGGGAAGAGCATCCGCAGGGCGAGGTCGCCTACGCCTCCAAACAGGACGATCGCATCGGCTTGAGGCGCCTTGGGCATGAAAACCCCTTCCTGGGCTGTAAATCGGTCGGGCGGCTGTGGAGGTCGCAGGCAGTTAGCCTTACCTCGGTTGAGGCAACGTCAAGGCCATGGCCCGGTTCGCGCCGAACCGCCAAGGCGCCCGAAAAAAGGAGCCAACGGCCCCCACAGGCGTTCTGCGCCGACGAAGGGGCGATTCCACGACATGAGCATCATAGACCCCACACCGACCGACCTTGCGCCGCCGGTCCTGGATCTGGCGGGCAGCGCCCTGTTCCTGGACCTGGACGGCACCCTGGCGCCCATTGTCGCCCGCCCCCAGGACGTGGGGCCTGAGCCGCGCCGCACCGCGATCCTGGAAGAACTGGTCCGGCGGATGGAGGGCCGGGTGGCGATCCTGTCGGGCCGCACCCTGGCCGAGATCGATCACATTCTCGACGGCGCCGTGCGCCCCGTGGCCGCCGTCCATGGGCTGGACCGCCGCGCGCCTGACGGGCGCAACCACCCCCCTGAACCCCATCCCGGCCTGACCGAAGCGACCGCCGCCTTCCAGCAACTTGCGACCCAGGCGCCGGGCCTGCTGGTGGAGGCCAAGGGCCTCAGCGTCGCCCTGCACTATCGCCAGGCGCCCGACCAGGCGACGGTCGTCCAGGCCCTGGCCCGGGACTGGGCGGTCCGCACAGGCCTGACCCTGCAGCCCGGCCACATGGTGGTGGAGCTGCGCACCCCCGGCCCGGACAAGGGGGATTCCCTGACCGACTTCATGGCCATGCCGCCGTTCCAGGGAAGGCAACCGGTCTTTGTGGGCGATGATCTGACCGATGAGCCGGCCTTCGCCGCCGCGCGCCGCCTGGGCGGGACTGGCGTGCTGGTGGGGCCTGCGCGGAACAGTGCGGCCACCCATCGGTTGGAGGATGTGAACGCTGTGCTGGACTGGCTGGAGGCCCCCCTATGAGTCGCCTGATCGTCGTTTCCAACCGGGTGAATCCCCCTGGGGGCAAGGGCGAGGAGAGCGTCGGGGGCCTGGCCATGGCCCTGGCGGCGGCGCTGCGGGAATATTCCGGCATCTGGTTCGGCTGGAGCGGGCGGACCACGCCCATGTTCACCGGCCAGCTGGCCATGCGCCGCATCGAAGGCGTCACGGTGGCCACCGTCGACCTCGAGCAGAGCGACTATGACGAATATTACAACGGCTACGCCAACAAGACCCTGTGGCCCCTGTTCCACTACCGGGTGGACCTCACGGCCTATGACCGCACCTTCGATGAGGGCTATCAGCGGGTGAACCGCCGGTTCGCCGAGACCCTGCGACCCCTGATCGAGCCGGACGACCTGATCTGGGTCCACGACTACCATCTGATCCCCATGGCCCGGGAGCTGCGGCGCCTGGGCGTCAAGAACCGGATCGGTTTCTTCCTGCATATCCCCTGGCCGGCCCACCAGCTGATGGTCACCCTGCCGAGCCACCGGGCCCTGGTGGAGGCCCTGTTCGAATATGATCTGGTGGGCTTCCAGACCCCGGAATATGTCACTGCCTTCCAGGAATATGTGCTGGCCGAGGCTGGCGGCGAGGTGCTGGGGCCAGACCGGCTGAAGGCCTTCGGCCGCACGGTGCAGACCGGCGCCTTCCCCATCGGGGTGGACGCCGCGGACTTCGCCGAGATGGTGACCTCGGACCGGGCGCGGCTGACCTATGACCGGATGGCCGCCCACACGGTGTTTCGCAAGCTGATCGTCGGCGTCGACCGGCTGGACTATTCCAAGGGGCTGGAAGAGCGGTTTCTCGGCTTCGAAAGGTTCCTGGCCGACAATCCCGACCTGCGCCGCGAGGTGCTGATGGTGCAGGTGGCGCCGGTGAGCCGGGAGTCGGTCAACTCCTACCAGGAGATCCGCGGCCGGCTGGACGCCCTGTCGGGTCGCATCAATGGCGAGCACGCCGACCTGGACTGGAACCCCTTGCGCTGCGTGAACCGCAACTATCGCCGCGACGAGCTGGCCGGGCTCTACCGGGCGGCCAAGGTGGGGCTGGTGACGCCCCTGCGCGACGGCATGAACCTGGTGGCCAAGGAGTATGTGGCCGCCCAGGACCCGGCCGATCCCGGCGTGTTGATCCTGTCGCGGTTCGCCGGGGCGGCCAACCAGATGCCCGCGGCCCTGATCGTCAATCCCAACAGCCCTGAAGAGATTTCCGAGGCCCTGAAGCGGGCGCTGACCATGCCGCTCGCGGAGCGAATCGAGCGCTGGCGCGCTTTGTTCGACAATGTCCGGGGCGAGGATGTGGGCGCCTGGCGCGACGCCTTTGTCGGCGCCCTGGCCGGCGAGGAGATCGCGCAGGAGTCCCCCGCCCTGGCCAGCTGACGAGAGGATAGATCCATGGCGGAGAAACTGGCGCGCTACCGGGAGATGCGCGACTTCGCCAAGACGCAGGAGCCGTCCGGGGCCGATGGGGTCACGCCGTCCAAGCGGCTGCGCTTCGTAATCCAGAAGCACGCCGCCACCCGCCTGCACTATGATTTCCGCCTAGAGCTGGACGGGGTGTTCAAGTCCTGGGCTGTGACGCGCGGCCCTTCCCGCGATCCCGCCGACAAGCGCCTGGCGGTCGCCACCGAGGACCATCCGCTCGGCTATGGCGACTTCGAAGGCACTATCCCCAAGGGGGAATATGGCGGCGGTTCGGTGATGCTGTGGGACCGGGGCTATTGGGCGCCGGAGCCGGGCTTTGATCCGGAAGAGGCCCTGAAGAAGGGCGAGCTGAAATTCGTGCTGGAGGGGGAGCGCCTGCACGGAAGCTGGGTGCTGGTGCGGATGAAGCGCGACCGGACCGGCGGCAAGCGGGAGAACTGGCTGCTGATCAAGCACCGGGACGAGGCCGCCGTCGACGGCGACGACCTGCTGAAGACCGCCGACACCTCCATCGCCTCGGGCCGCGCCATGGACGCCATCGCCGCAGGCAAAGGCAAGGGGCCAAAGCCCTTCATGCGCGGAAAGGCCAAAGCGGCCGCCCCGGCCGACGACGTCTGGGAGACCCGCCCCAAGGGTGAGGCCGCCCCGCCGGCTAGGGCCAAGACGAAAGCCGCCGGGGCCGCCGAGACCAAAGCCGCCCTGCCCGGCTTTGTCGAACCGCAGCTCTGCAAGTCGGTGGACCGGCCGCCGCAGGGGACAGGCTGGGCCCATGAGATCAAGTTCGACGGCTACCGGCTGCAGCTGCGGGTCAAGGACGGCAAGGCGACCCTCAAAACCCGCAAGGGCCTCGACTGGACCGGGAAGTTCCAGGCCATCGCCGACCACGCCGCCGCCCTGCCGGACGGCCTCTATGACGGGGAGGCCGTGGCGCTGGACGATAACGGCGCCCCGGACTTTCCCGCCCTCCAGGCGGCCCTGGCGGACGGCGAGAGTGAGGACCTGATCTTCTTCGCCTTCGACGCCCTGTTCCTGGAGGGCGAGGACCTGCGTGACCTGCCGCTCCGGGCGCGCAAGGAGAGGCTCAAGGCTGTGCTGGACCGACGCGCCAAACCCCTGGCCGGGCAGATCCGCTATGTGGAGCACTTCGAGACGGCCGGCGACGCGGTGCTGCAATCGGCCTGTCGCCTGTCCCTGGAGGGCGTGATCTCCAAGCGGATGGACGGGGCCTATCGCTCGGGCCGCAGCCAGGACTGGACCAAGTCCAAGTGCCGGGCCGGCCACGAGGTGGTGATCGGCGGCTGGACGGGCGCCAAGGGTCAGCTCCGCTCCCTGCTGGTGGGCGTCCACCGGGGCGATCACCTGGTCTATGTGGGCCGGGTGGGCACGGGCTTCGGCGCCGCGGTGGTCAAAAGGGTCCTGCCCCGCCTGGAGGCCCAGGCCGCCGACAAGAGCCCGTTCAGCGATCCCGGCGCGCCGCGCAAGGTGGGCGACATCAACTGGGCGCGGCCGGAGCTGGTGGCCGAGATCGAGTTCGCCGGCTGGACCGGCGAGGGCATGGTGCGCCAGGGCTCGTTCAAGGGCCTGCGCGCCGACAAACCCGCCAGCGAGGTGGAGGCCGAAAAGCCCGCCCCGGTGGAGGAGGTGGAGCTGGCCCGGCCCAAGCCGTCGGCCTCCAGGCCCGGCGGCAAGGGCCGACCCGCCGGCGCCGTGGTGGTCATGGGGGTGACCCTCTCCAGTCCCGACAAGGCGCTGTGGCCCCGCTCGGCCGACACCGACGCGCCCCTGACCAAGGCCGATCTGGCCCGCTATTTCGAGGTCGTCGGCCCCTGGATGATCGACCACATCCGCGGCCGGCCCTGTTCAGTGATCCGCGCCCCGGACGGGATCGGCGGCCAGAGCTTCTTCCAGCGCCATGCGGGCAAGGGCGCCTCGCACCTGATCGAACAGGTGGATGTGGCCGGCGACAAGCAGCCCTACCTGCAGATCGATCGGGTCGAAGCCCTGGCGGCCCTGGCCCAGATGGGGGCCATCGAGCTGCACCCCTGGAACTGCCGGGAGGGTGATCCAGAAACCCCCGGCCGGCTGGTGTTTGACCTCGACCCCGGCCCGGGCCTCGACTTCGACGACGTGGTGGCTGCGGCCCGGGACGTGAAGGACCGGCTGGAGGCGCTGGGCCTGGTGGCCTTCTGCAAGACCACCGGCGGCAAGGGCCTGCATGTGGTGACCCCGCTGGCCAAGGCCCGCGGACTGGATTGGGATAAGGCCAAGGCCTTCGCCCACGACGTGGCCCGCCAGATGGCCGCCGACGAGCCACAGCGCTATGTGGCGGTGATGTCCAAGGCCAGGCGCGAGGGCAAGATCTTCGTCGACTATCTGCGCAACTCACGGCTGGCGACCGCCGTGGCGCCCCTCTCCCCCCGGGCTCGCGAAGGGGCCGGGGTCTCCATGCCCCTGACCTGGAGCCAGGTGCGCAAGGGTCTCGATCCCATGCGCTTCACCCTGCGCACCGTGCCGGACCTGTTGAAGAAGACCGAGGCCTGGGCGGACTATGCACAAGCCGAGAAGCCCCTGGCGCCGGCCATCCGCAAGCTCGGAAAGGTCTAGGTTTCCCCAGCGTCCAGGCTTCCTAGAGCGCCCCGCGCCTGCCAAGCTTTCGGGACATCGCCAAGGGGGACGAGACATGGACAGGGCCGCCAACCGAGACCTGGTCGATCCGGAGCTGCTGCCCCTGCTCGACACCTTTCCCGCCTTTGACCTGACCGAGGAGATCCTGCCCCTGATGCGCGGCCGGCCGGCCCGCTTTCAGGTGCGGCCCGAGGACCTGGCCCGCACCAGCCTGGAGCGGCGGACGATTCCTGGACCAGCCGGCGCGCCAGAGGTGGATGTGCTGGTCTATCGCCCCAAGGACGCTGCGGGGCCGCTGCCCTGCATCCTGCACATTCACGGGGGCGGCTATGTGGCCGGTGCGGCCGCCGACAACGAGGCGGTCCATCGGCCGCTGGCCGCCGACCTCGCCTGCTGCATCGTCTCGGTGGACTACCGGCTGGCGCCGGAGACGCCCTTCCCCGGTCCCGTGGAGGACTGCTACGCGGCGCTCGCCTGGATTTTCGCCAACGCCGAAGCCCTGGGGATCGACCGTAAGCGGGTCGGCCTGATGGGGGAGAGCGCCGGCGGCGGTCTGGCCGCAGGCCTCGCCCTGCTGGCCCGGGACCGGGGGGACTACCCGCTAGCCTTCCAGCACCTGATCTATCCGATGATCGATGACCGCACCTGCGTCAGCGCCGATCCGCACCCCTATGCCGGCGCCTTCGTCTGGACGCCCCAGGCCAATACGTTCGGGTGGAGAGCCCTGCTGGGGCATGAGCCGGGCGCAGACGGGGTCTCCCCCTATGCGGCCGCCGCGCGGGCCACGGACGTTTCAGGCCTGCCGCCGACCTTCATCGCCACCGGCGCGCTGGACCTGTTTCTCGAGGAAGACCTGGCCTACGCCCAGCGACTGCTGCGGGCCGGCGTGCCGGTGGAGCTGCACGTCTATCCCGGCGCCTTCCACGGCTTCCAGTGGGCGGCGGAGGCGAGCGTGAGCCAGACCGCAGCCCGTGACAGCCGCGCAGCGCTCGCCCGCGCCCTGGCCTGAGCCTCAGCGGCGGCGCTGGGGCTTGGGGCTGAAGCCAGGCGTGATCAGGGCTTCGCGTTCGCGGGCCGTGATCGGCCGCCAGCGACCCTCTGGCAGGTCGCCGACCTTCAAGGGGCCGATCCGCAGGCGGTAGAGGTCGATGATCGACAGCCCCACCAGATCGCACATCCGGCGGATCTGGCGGTTGCGGCCCTCGGTCAGGATGAAGCGCAGGCGCTGGTCGCCGGCCAGGGTGACCTTGGCGGGCTTCAGCTGGCGACCGTCGAGAGCCAGGCCATGGCGCAGGCGGTCCAGCACCGGCTCGCCGATATCGCCGCGCACCCGCACCAGATACTCCTTCTCCATCTGCGAGTCGGGGCCGATCACCGCCTTGGTCACCACCCCGTCCTCCGACAGGATCAGGAGGCCGCGGCTGTCCAGGTCCAGGCGGCCCACCGGCGCCAGGCTGCGGTCGGCGGCGGGGATTTCGGCGGACTCGCCCCACAAGCCCTGGCGGGTCAGCAGGCGGGCGGCGGGGATCTGGCCGGGCTCCGGCTGGGCCGAGACATAGCCGACCGGCTTGTTGATGATCACCGTCATCTGGCCTTCGAGGCGGGCCTGGGCGCCGTCGTCCAGGGTCAGCGTCTGGCCGTGCTCGATCTTGCGGCCGGGATCGGACACCGTCTCGCCGTCGATGGAGACCTGGCCCGCGGCGATCAGCGCCTCGGCCTCCCGGCGGGAGCAGACGCCGCTCTGGGCCAGCCAGCGATTGACCCGCTGGGGCTCGGCCTCTTCGTAGGTGCGCGTCCAGGCCATCAGCCGGCCTGGCGCTCGCGCTTGCGGATGAACATCGCCGCATCGGCCTGGGCGACGATGGCCTCGGGCTCGCCGTCATGGGGGATTTCGCAGACCCCGTAGGAGAGATGCAGGGGGGCCGACCAGTCGCCGAACTGGATGGGCGCCTGTTCCAGGGTCCGCGCCAGGGCCTCGGCCTTGGCCTGGGCGGTCATGGCGGTGGCCTGGACCAGCACCACGGCGAACTCGTCCCCGCCCATGCGCCCGACAATGTCGCTGTCGCGCACTAGGCCGGTCAGCCGCTCGGCCACGGCCTTGAGCACGGCGTCGCCGGCCGCATGGCCGAAGCGGTCATTGACGCTCTTGAAATCGTCCAGGTCGAAATAGACGAGGCTGGCGGGAGACGCGTAGCGCCGGGAGAAGGTCTGCACCCGGGCCAGCTCGCGCATGAAGGCCCGGCGGTTGAGCACCGGGGTCAGGGCGTCCCGGTCGGCCAGACCCTCGACCTCGGTGAGCTTGGCCTTCAGCCGGGCCACCTCGCCCCGGAGGTCATCGATCTCGGTCAGCAGGGTCTGCAGGGCGCCCCGGACGGCGGGCGTCATCTCGGCCTCGGTCACGCCGAGGAAGCCGGCCTTGTCCGCCGGCAGGGCCCTGGCCGCAGAGCTCTGGGCGCCGGCCTGGGCCAGGGCCCGCTTGCGGATGGCCGCAAAGGGTTCGGTGCGCGCGCCCGTGATCTTCATGGGGAGGGAATCACATCCAGCCTTAACCATAAGAATCGTACCGGTGATCGGTTGCGGGCGCAAAGGCGGCGCCTATACTCCGCGCCTTTCCCATCAAGGGGGCCGTCCGATGGCCAGTTCCAACCCCGCCGGCCCAGGCGGTCGCCCGCCCGTCGCCATCATCATGGGCAGCCGCTCTGACTGGCCGACCATGCGGTGCGCCGCCGATCAGCTCGACGCGCTGGGCGTGGCCTGGGAGGCCAAGGTGGTCTCGGCCCACCGCACGCCTAAGCGGCTCTATGAGTTCGCCACCACCGCCAAGGCGGCGGGCTACAAGGTGATCATCGCCCGCGCCGGGGGCGCCGCCCACCGGCCCGGCATGGCCGCC
>JAHUZY010000095.1 GCA_019264505.1 Phenylobacterium sp.
GTCTCGGGCCCGCTCGCGGCCAGGCTCGGGGTCACCCCCAAGCTCTGCTACAAGAGCACCTACCCCGGCGGCGACACGCCGATCCTGATGCTCAACGAAGCCGCCCGGCGGATCGCCGGGGGCGAGATCCAGGTGGCCGCCATAGCCGGCGGCGAGGCCCTGCGCACGGCCGCCCAGCTCGCGGCCCTCAAGGCGGGCGATGATCCCTCCGCCCACAACCCGCTGCGCCGGGCCACCGGCCGCGCCGGCCCGCCCTCCTTCCGCCAACGCTACGGCCTGACCGCGCCTGTCGACGTCTACCCGCTCTACGAGAACGCCGGCCGCGCCGCTTACGGTCAGACCTTCGCGGAAGCCCAGGCGGAGAGCGGCGAGATCTGGTCGCACTTCTCCCAGGTCGCCGCCGAGAACCCCGGCGCCTGGATCCGCAAGCTGACGCCCCCGGAGGCCATCGTCACCCCCTCGGCGGACAACCGGCCGATCGCCTTCCCGTACAACCAGCTGATGGGGGCTAATTCCTCGGTGAACCAGGGGGCCGGCTTCATCGTCACCAGCCTGGCCGCCGCCCGCGAGGCGGGCATACCCGAGGACCGGCTGGTCTTCGTCGGCGCCGGCGCGGCCGCCCATGAGCCCGGCGACTACCTGAGGCGCGACCGCTACGACCGTTCGGTCAGCATGGCCGTCTCGCTGAACCGGGCCATGGCGCTGAACGGCGTCTCGGCGTCAGACCTCGACTTCGTCGAACTCTACAGCTGCTTTCCTTGCGTGCCAAAAATGGCCCGGCGGGTGATCGGCTGGGCGGTGGAGAAGCCGGCCACGGTGTTCGGCGGCCTGACCTTCGGCGGCGGCCCGGTCGGCAACTACATGAGCCACGCGGTGGTCGGAATGGTGCTGAAACTTCGCGAAAGCGGCCGCAAGGGGCTGCTGTTCGCGAATGGCGGCTACGCCACCAACAACCACACGATCGTCCTCTCCCGCGAGCCCTTCCCCCTTGACGTCGTGCGCTCCGACTTCGACTTCCAGTCCGAGGCCGACGCCGCCCGGGAGCCGGTCCCTGAGCTCGACGAGACCTACATCGGTCCAGGGACGATCGAGACCTACACCGTCCTCTACGAACGCGACGGGCGGCCAAAGTTTGGGGTCGTCGTCGGCCGCGGTCCCGCAGGGCAGCGGTTCCTGGCCAAGGTCCCGCCCTCGGACGAGGCCGCCATCGACTTCCTCACCGACGGCAAGTCCGAGCCGGTCGGATCCTCGGGCGTTGCGGCTCTCGGGCCAGGTGGCGATTGCGTCTGGAACATCAAAGGCGCGGCGACTGGGCTTGGCGCCCTGCCCGCGGGCACGTCGGGAATAAAAGCGTGACAACTCAAGTTCGACAACCGAGCGAGCGACTGATCGACCTCCGCAGGCGGGGCGGGGCCATGGGTGCCCTCGACTTCGGCGACCCGAACCGTCCAGTCGACATCGTCTTCTCCCACGCCAATGGGTTCAACGCCCGCACGTACCGCAGCATCCTTGCTCCACTGGCGGTCCGCCACCGGATCCTGGCGGTGGATTTGCGCGGACACGGCCGCAGCACGCTTCCGACGCATGCGGCGGGGCGCTCAACTTGGACCGACATCGCCGAGGATCTGCTCGCACTCGTCGAAGCCGTCGACTCCCGCACCGTCGTGCTTGCGGGACATTCGATGGGAGGAACGGCAAGCCTGCTGGCCGCCCACATGGCGCCCGATCGGGTCCGGGCTCTGGTGCTCTTCGAACCCGTGATCCTGTCCCGCGAATCCGCCGAGCAGGCGCGCAAGGGGCCCATCAACTCGCCGCTGGCGGATGGCGCGCGGCGACGGCGCACCACGTTCGCGTCTCGGCAAGAGGCGCTCGAGACCTACCGGGGGCGAGGAGTGTTCAAGTCGCTAAGCGACGCGCAGCTTGAGGATTACGTGGCCGACGCGTTCCGCGAGCGACCGGAGGGCGGCGTTGAGCTCGCCTGCTCGCCCGAGTGGGAGGTGAGCAACTTCGTCTCGCACGGACATGACTCTTGGTCCGCCCTCCTCGCTTCGGGGCCTCCGGTGCGCATTCTCTGGGCCGAGCACGGATCGACCTGCGCCTCGATCGTAACGGCTGAGACAGAGTTGTGCGCCGCTGGCAGGATTTCCATGGACCAGGTGAAGAGCGCCACCCACCTGCTTCCCATGGAACATCCCGATGTCGTCCGGCTCGAGCTCGACCGCACTGCCGAGACCAGGTGAGCACCGAGGTCCGGCTGCGACAAGCGTGGTCCGCCGCCGCGACAGCGCCGGGCGCAGATCGATTGGTCTGAACGACGGTTATGCTGAACGACACAAGCAGCGAACTCGGCATTGGGGCCTGCGGGTAGATCTCGAAAAGACTTCGCCTCGCCCGTACTCACAATCCGCAGCAGCACTCTGATGTACTCTCAGGTCGCGCAACCCGCGCTCAAGCCAGACCAAGGCTACAACAATTCTCGGCCGGTATAGATGCTAACCGATCGCCGACGTGACATCTTGGAACAAGCACTTCTGGGCTTGCCAATGCGCTCACGGTCGCCTTCGGCAGAAACCTGCGCGAGCGAAGCCAATCCGGGACGCTCGCTACTTTCGACGGTAAGGGGGAGGAACAGATCCCGGCGGGCTTGGTCTCGGGTGGCGTAGACCCGGTGATGGACGCGCCCGAACTCCAGGCTCCCGATGGTCGCCGGGCCAAGGCTCTCCTCGAACACCTCGCGTTAGGCCAAGCCGTGACGGGCGAGGCGCAGCGCAGCCGGAGCGGCCGGGTCATCGCTTTCGATCGCGTGATCGCCGTCTGCCGGGTGCGCGGTCGCCCGATCGGAGAGCTCCTTCGCTCTGTCGGCGTGCCGGAAGGCCGAAACTAGGTTCAGGCGGGCCTGGGAGGGGAAAGCCTTCCCCTACGCACGAGGCTGGCGTCTCATCCGAACCCTTCTGCGGGGAGGTCCCCAGGCTGTGCAGAATCTCGTGAACAAGTCGCAGCGCGCGAAAAATAGAAGAGCTGCAGAATTCACTCAGTTCCTGCCGATCATCTTTTCAGACCCGACGGCGTTAACGGCGTGGATGATATTGAACACCAGGACCGAAAGAGCCGCTTCTGCCTTCACCTTCCGGAGGCCTCAAGTAAGGAATCTACCGTCGCCTGCAGAACTACACGATCGATGCGGAAACCACGGCCTACCGCACACTCGAAGACCTCGACTTCGGAGCGGCGCTTGAGCACAAGCCCGCGATCCTCAAAGAGGCCCGAGAGTTCCACGAACCCTGGGAAGACATCTTCAGCTTCGTCTCCGATGAGGTCGATGCCTTCAACGCCTTGGCGGCCTTGGCTCCAGAGGATGTCCCGGCCGATTTCGTGGCCGAGCACAAGCGCAAGGCCGGCGCCGAGCACGACTGGTTCGCGTCTCAACTCGAGGAGGTCCAACAGGCGATCGAGGGCTATCGCTATGTCCAGCGCACCCGCGCCAAGGTCGGTCCGATCCGCGACCATCCTGGTGCGGATGGAGGCGATCATCGGCTCCGAATGCTGCTATGCCAACATCCAGAACGACAGCGCCTGGGGCGCCTGGGAGGGCGAGGGCCGGTCGTTCCGCTACCTGGTCACCTACATCCGCAATGCCAGGAAGAGAAGCGCAAGGCCCGGGTCGATGACCTCGAGCCTGAAGCGCCGATCACCGGCCACTATAAGTTCGGCGCCAACGAGCTGAGCATCCACCGCGCGCTCGTCCGCATCGTCGATATGCTGGAGGCCGACTATGGCCTGAAAATTCCGCGTGAGGAGCCATGATGACCGTGGGACGCCGCATTCTCGGCTTGCCGTTCCTGGCGTTTGGGGCCCTCATCCTGTCTCTGACGGCGACCCCGGCGCGCGCGGACCCGTGTGAAGGCCGCCTCCCCTCGCGAGCTGCCGAGCAATTCAGCGGCGCAGCCCGCTACGTCGGCGATGGCGATGGCCTGTGCGTCGGCCGCTCCGGC
>JAHUZY010000285.1 GCA_019264505.1 Phenylobacterium sp.
CGGCGTCAGCAGCGGCGTCGGCGGTCGCGGCGGCGTCAACGGCCGTGTCGGCGGCGGCTTCGGCGGTCGCGGCTTCGGTGGTGGCTTCCGCAGCGGCTTCGTCGGCGGTTTCAGCGGGCTGGCCGCAGGCGGCGACGGAGAGAGCGGCGACGGCGGCGCCGGCAACGAGCAGCTTGCGAAGAATTTCGGAGGTCATGTCCCTGGTCCCCTGGAATGGAGTTGATTGCGCCTGGCGCGGCTGACGCAATCGGCCCGGGGGCTAAAAGCTTCAGCATCGCTGCGCAGTGCAGGAATATGCCGGTGTTCGCCTCGGGAGCAAGCGCCAAATCACGCCGCCGTGATCACTTTTTTACCCACAGGCCGTTGGCCTTGGTTTTTCAGGGGCCAGGCCCCCGGTATCAGGCCTCGGCGGGGATGGCCGAGAGGGCTTCTTCCAGCTCCAGGAAGCTCGGCTGGGAGTCCGACGGGACGTTGCCGCGACCGATCTCAACCGAGATCTGCGCCGCATTGCCATGCAGGTGGGCGACCAGGACGGCCTGGATGATCTTGTAGAAGGAGGCCTCCTCCTCGACCACGGCGTTCAGGCGCGAGGCGATGGGCCCCACCATGCCATAGGCCAGGAACACGCCGAGGAAGGTGCCGACCAGGGCGCCGCCAATCATGCCGCCCAGGACTTCCGGCGGCTCGGTGATCGAGCCCATGGTCTTGATGACCCCGAGCACGGCGGCCACGATGCCGAGGGCCGGCAGTCCATCGGCCATGTTCTGCAGGGCGTGCGCCGGACCAAGCGCCTCATGGTGGTGCTTCTCGAGCTGCTTCTCCATGGCGTCTTCGACCTGGTGGGGATCCTCCAGGTTCATGGTCATCATCCGCAGGGTGTCGCAGATGAAGTCCACGGCGAAGTGGTCCTTGGTGATCCTGGGATAGCGGGAGAAGATCGTGCTCTCGCCCGGGTTCTCGATATGGCTCTCCAGGGCGATGACGCCCTTGGACTTCATTGTCTTGGTCAGCAGGAACAGCAGGGACAGGAGGTCGCGATAGTCGGACGCCTTCCACTTGGGGCCGGCGAAGGCCTTCCCGAAGCCGGCCAGGACCGCCTTGATCACCCCCATGGAGTTGGCGATCAGGAAGGCGGCGACCGCTGAGCCGAGGATCGCCATGAGCTCGTAGGGCAGGGAATGGAGGATGATCCCCATCTTCCCGCCGGCGAGGATGTAGCTGCCGAACACCATGCCGAACAGCAGAACAAGGCCAACGATCTGAAACATGGTGGCGAACGGTCCCCGACGAATCCTGCCGGAGCATCGGGGTTAATGTTTAATGGCCGGTGAGCGGCAAACGGAAATTGCCTGCATGGCCGCGCCGCATTAACAGCGATCAGATGTCAGTCTCGTCCCCCTTGCCCGTCGTGCTGCCGAAGCGGTCGTTTGCGATCATTTTCGGCGTGTCCCTGGCGACGGCCATGGGAAATACGGGGCTGATATCGGTCCTGCCGGCCATCGGCCGCTCCATCGGCATCCCCGACCCCCTGGTAGCGGCGGTCTTCTCGCTTTCAGCCCTGCTGTGGGCGTTTTCCTCGCCCTTCTGGGCGCGGGCGTCGGACCGCTACGGGCGCAAGCCCCTGATGCTCGTCGGCCTGACCGGTTTCATGGTGTCGATGGTCTGCTGCGGCCTCGTGGTGAATGCGGGCCTGCGCCACTGGGCGACGCCCATGGTGATCTTCGTCTTCTTCCTGTTCGCCCGGGCGCTGTTCGGCCTGTTTGGCGCGGCCTCCAACCCGGCCACCCAGGCCTATGTGGCCGAGCATACCGCGCCGGAGAAGCGGACCCAGGCCATGTCCAGCCTGGCCGGCGCCTTCGGCCTGGGCACTGTCATCGGCCCCTTCCTGGCGCCCCTGCTGATCCTGCCGTTCCTGGGGCTCTCTGGTCCCCTGTTCGGTTTCGCCCTGATCGCGGCGATCATGCTGATCGTCGTCTACCGCTACCTGCCGGAAAGCCCCTTCGCCGGCGAGACCCGGGCGCGCACCGACGCTGAGGCCGAGGTCCGCAAGGCCAATCCCGGGGTCAAGGAAACGCCCATGTGGCGGGACCCTCGAATCACGCCCTTCCTGATCTATGGCTTCCTGGTCGCGGCCTGCCAGACCGCCCAGGGCCAGACCCTGGGCTTCCTGATCATCGACAAGCTGGCCCTCTCGCCGGCCGCCGCCCAGGGCTTCATCGCCATCGCCATGATGTTCGGCGCCATGGCCGGCCTGCTGGCCCAGTGGGGCATTATCCGCATGTTCGAGATGACCCCGCGCCAGCTCCTGCGCTGGGGGGTCGCCGTGGCGGCGGTGGGCAATGTGATCGTGGCGCTTTCGCCCAACTACTGGGCGGTGGTCATGGGCTACGCCATCGCTAGTCTGGGCTTTGGCTTCGCCCGCCCGGGCTTTACGGCGGGGTCGTCCCTGGCGGTGAACATGGGCGAACAGGCCCGCGTCGCCGGCGCCATCGCCGCGGTGAACGGCGTCAATGTGGTGCTGGCCCCGTTCTTCGTCTGGCTCTACCAGCTGATCGCCTGGGCGCCCTTTGCGCTGAACGCGGCGATCATGGTGGGGCTGCTCTACTACGCCTTCCGCAATCCGCAGTTGCGCAACGCCGATCCCAAGCCAGCGACCCGCGCCGATGCGGCCATGGCCACCCTCGATCGCCGCGACGAGTCCGGCCAGTAGGCCGCTGCCGCAAGGGCGAGATCAGGGCTGGCCAGCCGCCTCGGTGCGCAGGCGCCGCACCATCTCCAGAGACAGATAGCCGTCGGCCACCAGGCCGCGACTGGCCTGATAGGCCCGCAGGGCCTTGCGGGTGTTGGTCCCGACAATGCCGTCCGGCGCCCCCGGATCGAAGCCCAGGGCGGCGAGCGCCCGCTGGGCGTCGCTGCGGTCGGTGAGGGCCAGCGGGGTTTCCTGCGGCCAGTCGCGCACCAACTGGCCTTCGCCGCCCAGGCGCTGCGCCAGCAGGCCGACGCCGAGCGCATAGGCGGTCGAGTTGTTGTAGCGGCGGATCATGAAATGGTTGTGGAAGGCCAGGAACAGCGGCCCCCCGGCGCCCGACGGGGCGATCAGCTCGGCCGGCGCCTGCTGGTCGGCGGCTGAGAACGGGCGCCCGTCGGCGGTGCGGATGCCCCGCTCCGCCCACCAGGCAGGGATCTCCCGCGGGCCTTCGGTCAGGGCGTAGTCGAAGCCCTCGGCCGCGATCACCTCCCGGTGCCAGCTCTCCCCGCGCCGCCAGCCGGCCTTGGCCAGCAGGTTGGCGGCGGACGCCAGCGCGTCGGGGGCCGAGTTCCAGAGGTCGCGGCGACCGTCGCCGTCGCCGTCGATGGCGGTGGCGAGGAAGGTGGTCGGAATGAACTGGGTCTGGCCCATGGCGCCGGCCCAGGAGCCCACCAGGCGCGAACGGGGAAACTCCCCCGAGCCGATGATCTTCAGCGCCGCCATAAGCTGGTCTTCGGCGAATTCCCGCCGCCGGCCATCGGCGGCCAGGGTGGCCATGGCCCGGATCACATCGAAGTCGCCCAATATGGCGCCAAAGCCCGACTCCAGGCCCCAGATCGCCACCAGAATGTTCTGCGGCACCCCGTGGCGGGCTTCGATCTGGCTGAGCGCGGGCAGGGCGTCCCGACGCCGGCGGCCGATGGCGATGCGATCATCGGTGACCACGCCACGGATGTAGTCGCTGACCGGGCGGGAAAATTCCGGCTGGCGGGAATCCAACGCCGAGATGCGGTCATTGGGGGTAAGGCCGGCCAGCTCCCGATCGAGCAGGTCCGACGGCAGGCCTGCCCGGACGGCCTTGACGTAGAAGCTCCGCAGCCAGGCGTCGAAGGTCGGGCTGCCCGAGGGCGGCAGGGGGACCACCGGTTCGGGGTTGTGCGGGGTCGGCGAAGCCGGACCCAGCGCCAGCTGCGGCGTCAGGCCCGTCGCCGGGTCGGCGCAGCCGGCCACGAGGAGTACGAGGAAGGAGCGTCGATCCATCATCGAACCATAGGGGTCCTGGCTGCAGGCCTCAATCGCCATGAGGCGAGGGGCGAATGAAAAGCCCCGGACCTTGAGGGGTCCGGGGCTTTAAGGTGCTGCAGTCAGGTCGGTGGGGGGG
>JAHUZY010000329.1 GCA_019264505.1 Phenylobacterium sp.
GTCGTCATCGCCTGCCCTCGCCTATGTTGCGCTAACGCCATGACGCCTTACGACGCCTCACCTTCGCAAGCGCCGGCCACGACGGCCGCGCCCCTGATCGACGGCTTTGGCCGGACGGTGACCTATCTGCGGGTCTCGGTCACCGATCGATGCGATCTGCGCTGCGTCTATTGCATGGCCGAGCACATGGTCTTCCTGCCCAAGAAGGACCTGCTGACCCTGGAGGAGCTGGACCGGGTCAGCTCGGCCTTCATCGCGCTCGGCGTGCGCAAGCTGCGCATCACCGGCGGCGAGCCCCTGGTGCGTAAGGGGGTCATGAGCCTGATCGAGGGCCTGTCGCGACACCTGAAGTCCGGGGCGCTGGATGAGCTGACCCTGACCACCAACGGCACCCGCCTGGCGGAATTCGCCGAGCCCCTGGCGGAGGCCGGGGTGCGGCGGATCAATGTCTCGATCGACACCCGCAAGCCTGACCTGTTCCGCCGCCTGACCCGCGGCGGCGACGTGGCCAAGGTGCTGGCCGGGATCAAGGCCGCGCAAGGCGCCGGCATCGCCGTCAAGATCAACGCCGTGGCCCTGGCGCAGGACAACGCCGCCGAGCTGCCGGACCTGATCGCCTGGGCGCATGGGGAGGGCATGGACGCCACCCTGATCGAGACCATGCCGCTGGGCGAGATCGACGAAGACCGCACCGACCAGTTCCTGTCGCTGGCCAAGGTCCGCCAGGAGCTGGAAAGCTTCTGGACCCTGGAGGACATTCCCCTCTCCACCGGCGGCCCTGCCCGCTATGTGCGGATCGCCGAGACCGGCGGACGGCTAGGCTTCATCACGCCGATGACCCACAATTTCTGCGAGGGCTGCAACCGGGTGCGGCTGACCTGCACCGGCACCCTGCACACGTGCCTGGGCCAGGAAGACGCCAGTGACCTGCGGGCCGTCCTGCGGGCCGGCGCGGATGACAAAGCCCTCATCGAGGCCATCCGCCTGGCGGTGGACGGCAAGCCCAAGGGCCACGACTTCCGGATCGAGCGGGCGGCCGTCCCGGCGGTCGCCCGTCACATGTCCACCACGGGGGGCTGAGGCGGTGACCCGGGTCCTGCTGTTTGGCCGCCTGAGCGACATCGCCGGCTGGCGGGAAAAGACCCTGGAGCCCGCGCCGGCCCGCCTGTCTGAGCTTCGCGCCCTCCTGACCACAGATGACGCCGCCCTGGGCGAGGCGCTGGCTGCGCCCGGCGTCCAGGTGGCGCTGGACCAGGTGCTGGTGCGCGATGACGCGGCCCTTTCGCCCCGCTCCGAGGTCGCCTTCCTGCCGCCCATGAGCGGGGGCTAGGCCATGATGATCAGCCTCACCGACCAGGGCTTCGATCCTGGCCCCCTGCTGTCAGGCTTCTGCCGCGGGCGGGCCGAGACCGGGGCGGTGGCGAGCTTCACGGGCCTCGCGCGGGCCGAGGGCGGCGAGACGAAAATTCTGGAGCTGGAGGCCTATCCCGGCTTCACTGAGGCGCAGATCGGCGCCATCGCCGAGACGGCCCGGACGCGGTTCGATCTGCAGGATCTGATGATCATCCATCGCATCGGCCAGATCGCGCCGGGCGAGCCCATCGTCTTTGTCGCAACCGCCGCGGCCCACCGCCGGGCGGCCTTCGAGGCCTGCGACTATCTGATGGACTATCTGAAGAGCCGCGCCCCCTTCTGGAAGAAGGAGCATGGCCCGGACGGCGCCCGCTGGGTCGAGCCCCGGGCGCAGGATCATGAGGACATCGCCCGCTGGGCCTGAAGCCGGCGAGCCACGTCCCTTCGAAGCACAAAGGAGCCGATCATGAACGCGCCCGCCTTCGCCCCCGGCGGCAGGATCGACGAGACCAAGACCCTGGTCCCGGTCCGCATCGCCGTCCTCAGCGTCTCCGACACCCGCGATGAGACCACCGACACCTCGGGCCAGGTCCTGGCCGACCGGATCACCGGCGCGGGCCACATTCTCGCGGGTCGGACCATCGTCCGCGACGAGGTCGAGGCGATCCGCAGCCAGGTGAAGGCCTGGGTGGCCTCGGGCGATGTGGACGCGGTGATCACCACCGGGGGCACCGGCATCACCGGCCGTGACGTGACGCCCGAAGCCCTGCAGCCCCTGTTCGACAAGACCCTGGATGGCTTCTCCGTCGTCTTTCACATGGTCAGCTATCAGACGGTGGGCCTGTCGACCCTGCAGAGCCGCGCCACCGCCGGCATCATGGGCGGGGTCTTCGTCTTCTGCCTGCCCGGCTCCAACGGGGCGGTGAAGGACGGTTGGGACAAGGTGATTTCCGCCCAGCTCGACAGCCGCCATGGCCCCTGCAACATGGTCGACCTCATGCCCCGGCTGATGGAGCGATGAGCGGTCTGACCCATATCGATGAGACCGGCCGCGCCCACATGGTCGATGTCTCGGCCAAGGCGGTCACCGCCCGGGAGGCTGTGGCTGAGGGCTTCGTGCGCATGACGCCGGAGACCCTGGCGCTCGCCCTGTCCGGCGACGCCAAGAAGGGCGATGTGCGGGCCACCGCCGAGATCGCCGGCATCATGGCCGCCAAGAAGACCAGCGACCTGATCCCGCTCTGCCATCCGCTCGCCCTGTCCAAGGTGGAGGTCCGCGTGGCGCCGGGCGACGGCGGCCTGTCGGTGACCGCGCGGGTGCGCACCACCGGCCAGACCGGGGTGGAGATGGAGGCCCTGACGGCGGTCTCGGTCGCCTGCCTCACCGTCTATGACATGCTGAAGGCCGCCGAGAAGGGCATGGTCATCGAGGCCGTGCGCCTGGTCGCCAAGTCTGGCGGTGCCTCTGGCGACTGGACCGCCCCATGAAGCTTCTGGCCGTCGAGGACGCCCGGGGCCGCATGCTGGCCGAGATTTCGCCCTTGCCCCCGGAGCGCCTGCCGCTGGCCGGCGCCATCGGCCGGGTCCTGGCCGAGGATGTCAGCGCCCTGCGCGACCAGCCGCCCTTCGCCGCCTCGGCCATGGACGGCTGGGCGGTCCGCAGCCGCGATACGCCGGGGTCCCTCAAGATCATCGGCGAGAGCGCGGCAGGGCACGGGTTCACGGGCGTGATGGGTCCGGGCGAGACCGTGCGGATTTTCACCGGCGCGGCCCATCCCGCCGGCGCCGACGCCGTCCACATCCAGGAAGACGCCCAGCGAGACGGCGACGCCATCCTCGCCCCCCAGACCTCGGCGGGCGAACACGTGCGGGCCCAGGGCCGCGACTTCGCCGCCGGCCAGGTCCTGCTGCAGGCGGGCCAGAGGATCGATCCCTGGCGCCTCTCGCTGGCCGCCTCGGCGGGTCGGGCCGAGGTCTTGGTTCATCGGGCGCCCAGGGTGGCCATCATCTCGACGGGGGAAGAGATCATCGAGGCGCCCGGCGTGCCGGGACCGTTCCAGATTTACGACTCCGGCGCCCCGGCCCTGCTGGCCATGGTCAGGGGCTGTGGAGCCGACGCCATCAAGCTGAAGCCCGTGCGCGACGATCTGGACGCGGTCATCGCCGCCCTGCGGGACGCCGAGGCCGACCTGATCGTCACCTTGGGCGGCGCCTCTGTGGGCGACCATGATCTGGTGCGGGCCGGGGCTGAGACCCTCGGTCTGTCGATGAAGGTGGCCAGCGTCGCGGTGCGGCCGGGCAAGCCGACCTTCTTCGGGGTCCTGGCCGATGGCCGCCGGATGCTGGGCCTGCCAGGCAATCCGGCCTCGGCCTTTGTCTGCGCCGAGCTGTTCCTGCGCCCGATCCTTAAGGCCTATCAGGGCGATCCAGCTCCGTTTTTCACGATCACCGCCCGGGCCGCGACGCCGCTCGCCGCCAACGGACCCCGGGAACACTGGATGCGGGCGAGGCTGACGCATCAGGATGGCGCGATCAGCGTCCACCCC
>JAHUZY010000346.1 GCA_019264505.1 Phenylobacterium sp.
TGTTTTTCGGCGGGCCCTATCGTCCTGCGTCGCGATCCTCGCTCAAACCTGCATGACTTGCGCGCGTTTCATCCGATAACCGGTTTCCACTTATCGGAACGCGCTCTAGAAGGCGGCCATGACCGCTACGCCCGCGAAATCCCTGGCCGACACGGCCGCCGAGTTCGGCCTCAAGGCCGAGGAATATGACCTGATCCTCAAGCGCCTGAACCGCGAGCCGAACCTCGTGGAACTGGGCGTCTTCTCGGTCATGTGGAGCGAGCACTGCTCCTACAAATCCAGCCGCAAGCACCTGGGCAAGTTCCCCACCAAGGGGCCCCGGGTCATCCAGGGTCCGGGCGAGAACGCCGGCGTGGTCGACATCGGCGATGGCCAGGCCTGCGTCTTCAAGATGGAGAGCCACAACCACCCCTCCTACATCGAGCCCTATCAGGGTGCGGCCACCGGCGTGGGCGGCATCATGCGCGATGTCTTCACCATGGGCGCCCGGCCCGTGGCCCTGCTGAACGCCCTGCGGTTTGGCGACCCCAGCCACCCCAAGACCAAGCGCCTGGTGTCAGGCGTGGTCGCCGGCATCGGCGGCTATGGCAATTGCGTCGGCGTGCCCACCGTGGCTGGCGAGACCAATTTCCATCGGGGCTATGACGGCAACATCCTGGTCAACGCCATGTGCGTGGGCCTGGCCGACGCCGACAAGATCTTCTATTCCGCAGCCCCTGGCCCTGGCCTGCCCGTGGTCTATTTCGGCTCCAAGACCGGCCGCGACGGGATCCATGGCGCCACCATGGCCTCGGCCGAGTTCGACGACGCCTCGGACGAGAAGCGCCCCACCGTCCAGGTCGGCGACCCCTTCGCCGAGAAGCTGCTGATCGAGGCGACGCTCGAGCTGATGGCCTCGGGCGCCGTGGCCGCCATCCAGGACATGGGCGCGGCCGGCCTCACCTCGTCCTCGGTCGAGATGGCGGGCAAGGGCGGGGTCGGCATCGAGCTCGACCTGGACGCCGTGCCCCAGCGCGAAGAGGGCATGAGCGCCTATGAGATGATGCTGTCGGAGAGCCAGGAGCGGATGCTGGCCATCCTCAAGCCCGGCCGCGAGGCCGACGGCCAGCGCATCTTCGAAAAGTGGGGCCTGGACGCCGCCACCATCGGCCAGACCACCGACACCGGCCGCATCGTGCTGAAGCACCAGGGCCAGGTGGTCTGCGACCTGCCGCTGGCGCCCCTGTCGGACGACGCGCCCCTCTACGACCGGCCCTGGGTCGCGCCAACCGCGCAGCCTGTACTGTCGCCCGCCGATGTGGCGGCGCCCTCCGACTACGCCGCAGCGGTGCGCCAACTGATGGGCAGCCCGGACATGGCCTCCAAGCGCTGGATCTGGGAGCAGTACGACCGCCACGTCATGGCCGACACCATGGAAGATTCCGCCACGGGCGCCGACGCCGGCATCGTGCGGGTCCATGGGACCAAGAAGGCGCTCGCCGTCACCTCCGACTGCACCCCGCGCTACGTGCTGAACGACCCGTTCGAAGGCGGCAAGCAGGCCGTGGCCGAGGCCTGGCGCAACCTGACGGCTGTCGGCGCCGAGCCCATCGCCATCACTGACAATCTGAACTTCGGCAATCCCGAGCGCCCCGAGATCATGGGCCAGATCGTCCGGGCCATCGAGGGTATGGCGCTGGCCTGCCGCGAACTCGACTTCCCGGTCGTGAGCGGCAATGTCTCGCTCTACAATGAGACGAATGGCCAGGCCATTCCGCCGACCCCCACCGTCGGCGCTGTGGGCCTGATCGCCGACTATGACCGTCACGCCGATTTCTCCAGCCTCCGCCCCGGCGACGCCCTCGTGATGCTGGGCGAGACCCACGGCGCGCTGGGAGCGAGCATGTACCTTCGGGAGATCCTGGGACGTGAGGATGGCGCGCCGCCGCCCGTAGACCTCGCCCAGGAACGCAAGGTCGGCGACTTCGTCCGCGACATGATCAAGGGCGAGCAGGTGACGGTCGTCCACGATCTCTCGGACGGCGGACTGGTGGCCGCCGCCGCCGAAATGGCCCTGGCGTCCGGAGTCGGGATCACCCTGAAGCTGGCCGGCGACCTGCCCGCGCATGCTGAACTGTTTGGGGAAGACCAGGCCCGCTATCTGGTGGCCGTGGCCGAAGCCGAGCCGGTCCTGGCCGCCGCCCGCGCCGCCGGCGTTCCGGCCCGGCAGATCGGTGAGGCCGGCGGAGAGCACCTGGGCGCGGCCGGTCTCTTCCAATTGCCGCTTTCGCAACTTCGCGATGCATACGAAGGGTGGATGCCGGCGTACATGGGCTAGGCGGAGCCACTGGCCGGCCTCCGCGTTGAAGGTCGCCATGTCCCACAGTCTCCCCCGCCTCGCCGCCCCCGCCCTCCTCCTCGTCCTGGCCGCCTGCGCCGGCTCGCCCCAGCAGGGGGCTTTCCTGTCCTCCTATGAGGGGCTTGCCCCGCGCACCGACATGGTTCGGGCCGGCGCCCTCGACCGGTCAGACCCCGCCGCCCTGGCGGGAGTCACCTCGGTGCGTATCGAGCCGACCGTCTTTTCCCCCCGGGCGGAGGCCAAGGCCTGGATGACGCCAGCTGAACAGACCGCCCTCCTGCGGGAAGTTGACGCCCAGCTCTGCTTTGAGCTTTCCGAGCGCTTCGAGATTGCGGGCGCAAACGCTCCCCCTCAGACTCCGCGGGTCCGCGCGGCGGTCACCGAGGTCATCCCCACCGGCCGCGCCGGTTCAGCAGCGTCCGCAGCCGCCGGCTTCTTCATTCCCGGCCCGATCGGGCTGCGGGTGCCCGGAACCCTCGGCGGCCTGGGCGCAGAGGCCGAGATGCTCGGGCCGCAAGGCCAGCAGGCGGCCGCCATCGTCTGGCGCAGAACCGCCACCGCCATCGGTACGGACAATCCCTCCCTCAGCCGGATCGGCGACGCCCTTCAGTTCGTGGAGCCCTTCGCCGACGCTGCGGCCGCGGCCATGACGCCGGAGGATCACACCGCCCGGACGATCACCGCCGAGACGGATCCTTGCCGGGAGTTCGGGGCCCGGTTCCGGGTCGAGGGTTTCGGCGCGCGTTTCATCACCGGCCTCTATGTGCCCGAGGCCAGCGCCGCCCGCCCGGCGGACACCGCGCCTGAGACCGCCCCGGCGCCGCAACCGTGAACGATCCGACGCCCCCGCTTCCGGGTGAGGCTGGACTGACCGTCTGGTATGACGGGGCCTGCCCCCTCTGCGCGCGAGAGATTGCGCTGATGCGGCGGCTCAACGCCGCCGGCGAGCTTGAGTTTGTCGACGTGGGAACCGCCGCCGAAACGCCCCTGCCGCGGCAGGCCATGCTGAAGCGGTTTCACGTCACCACCCCGGGGGGTGCGACCGCCTCAGGCGCGGCGGCCTTCGTCCAGATGTGGCTTCGCCTGCCGGCCTTGCGCCCCCTGGGCAGGCTCGCCGCCTGGCCGCCTGTCCTGGCCGCCCTGGAAGTCGCCTATCGCCTCTTCCTGCGCGTCCGTCCGGCGCTGCAGACCTTGGTGCGGCGATGGGAAGCTCGACGGGGAACGCGGCCGGCATGACCCCATCGCGCCAGATTCCGCCGGCGGCTCTGATGCTCGGAGCAGCCGGCGTCATTCCCTTCGCCGCCCTGGCTCTGCTCATCGCAATGGGCGGCGCGGGACTGATCGCGCCGGAGCAGGCCGAGCGCATGCTTCGGCTCTATGGGGCTCTGATCCTGTCCTTCATGGGTGGCGCTCAGTGGGGCCTCTCCACGGCTCGACCCGAAGGCCCCAAGGCGCGGGCCCTGGCGGTCAGTGTCCTGCCGGCCCTCTTCGCCTGGGCGGCGTTCCTGATTCCGACGGGTCCTGGTCTGCTCGCCCTGTCGGCCGCGTTTCTGGCCCTGATGCTCTATGATCTCTGGACCGTGCGCCGGGGAGAGGCGCCGGTCTGGTATGGCCGCCTGCGGGTCGGTCTGACCCTGGCGGTCATCGCCAGCCTCAGTGCGGCGAGCCTCGCTACCTGAAAGGCTGAATCAGTCTGCGTCCGGCGCCCAAGCTGAGCCGTATTTCCCAGGAGCATTCAGCAGAAGGTTTGGATCGTCATGCGTTCGTCGACCTTGGTTTCTCTCGCCGAAATGGCCGCGCGGCAATCGCGCCTCCTGAAGCGCGACGGCGCCGTCCAGGACGCCAGGGATCTGGCGGTGCGGGCCCTGGCCCTGCTCTGGCTGGCCGAGCCTCAGCCCGTTCCCATCCCCGTGCGCAACCGCCTCCCGTCGCAGCGCCGCTGACATCGCTCAGTGCCGCGACCATTGCCGACGGTGATGGCCGCGGCCGAGTCGAACGGCTAACATCGCCCCTCGTCAGCATGATGGAAGGGTTCAACCGCATGGCCGGTCTGAAGGACAAGCGCGGTTTCATCGACAAGGACCGCCTCGACCTGTCGGAGCGGAAAGCGGTGGAATACTGGATGAAGCGCTGGGGGGTCACCCGCGACCAGATTACCGCCGCCCACCGAAAGGTCGGTCGCATGACCAAAGATATCGCAGCCGAACTCGGCAAGCGGCGCTAGGGCATTTTCAACCTGCAGGGCGGTGGGCCGTGGGGCCGTCTCTGGCCAGCAAGCTTGAGCATAACCCTTTCATATAACTCAGTTTCATGTGTGACATCGGCATGACGAGGGTCTGCGACTCTGTGGCTTTTTAGCCTCAGGACGGCCAGATTATCGCGTCTTTGTGCCGCATTTCAGTGGGCGTCGGCCATTTTCGGGCGCCCAAGGGGGTGCGGCCTGAATTCTTCCATGGTCGAAAATGTGCAACCTCACCTATTTCGGGACGCACAGATGCCGACCAAGCCTCGCCTTTTCGCCACTTCCCTTCTGACCAGCGCCGCGGCCCTCGCCGTCGTCGCTGCGCCCCAGAACGCCGCGGCCCAGACCACGCCCCAGGACGACGCTGTCGCCGTCGAGGAACTGGTGGTCACAGGCTCGCGCATCCGGTTGCAGGATTTCGTGGCGCCCAATCCGGTCAGCACCCTGACCGGCGAGGCCATCGAACGCTCGGGCGTCACCAACGTCACCGATCTGATGGAGAACTACCCGGCCCTGGTGGGCTCCACCGACACCCAGGCCCTGTCCAACGCCGCCGACCGCGGCAGCGTCGGCCTCAATCTGCTGAACCTGCGCAACCTGGGGACCAAGCGGACCCTGGTCCTGGTGGACGGCCGCCGGCATGTGGCCGGCCAGCCCGGCTCCTCCGCCGTCGACACCAACACCATCCCCGTGGCGCTGATCGAGCGGGTGGAGGTTCTGACCGGCGGCGCCTCGGCCATCTATGGCGCCGACGGGGTTTCGGGCGTGGTGAACTTCGTCACCAAGCGCAACTTCGACGGCTTCGACGTCCGGGCCCAGTATGGCTGGTCGGACCTGGGCGGCGGTGAGCAGAGCTTCATCAGCGCGCTGGGCGGCCGCAACTTCCTGGACGGCCGCGCCAACCTCACGGTCGGGCTGGAATACTCCAACACCGACGCCCTGGATCCCCGCGACCGCGATTTCTCCCGCCCCGGCCAACGCGAGACCCTGGTCAACAATCCCGCGGACTATCCCGATGACAATCCCGGCGTCGATCGCGCCGCCTGGGGCGACACCGATCTCGTCTTCGCTCGCGACGGCCGCTACATCGACACCGCGCTCGGCGGCGGCGTCTATACCCGCGCCGATTTCGACCCGAATACACTCTCTGGCGTCAGCTTTGTCGGCGATGGGACGCCCTGGCAGGACGGCCTCTATACCGGCGGCTTTTCCATGCTGGGCGGCTCGGGCACGCCGCTCGACCTCTTCCAGACCGAGCTGATCCCCGGCCTCGAGCGCTGGACCGGCTATGTGGGCGGCATGTTCGAGATCACGCCGAACCACCGGGTGTTCGCCGACTTCAAGTACAACCACGCCAAGACCGACTTCCGCTCGCAACCGACCTTCGACTACGGGATCTTTGTCCCGATCGATAATCCCTACATGCCTGACTCCATCCGCGCCGACGCCCTGGCGCCAGGCGGCACGGCGGCCCCGGGCGGACTCCATACCCCGGGCGTCCTGGTGGCACGGGACAATTTCGATCTGGGCGAGGTCCGCCGGGAGATCGAGCGGGAGACCTTCCGAGGGGTGATCGGCTTCGAAGGCGATCTGTCCTCGGCGGTGGCCTACAACGTCTCCTACACCTACGGTCAGACCAAGGAATCCAACAGCGAACTGAACAACCGCGACAATCTGCGCTGGTTCGCCGCCATCGACTCCGTCCGGGATCCGAGCTCGGGCAATATCGTCTGCCGCTCGACCCTTGATCCGTCCGCTGTGCCGGCCGGCGACCTGTTCGGGACCACCGTCGACCCTGACGTCTGGAACAACCTCTATGTGGGCGGCGGTCAGGCCGCCGGCTGCGTGCCGATCAATATCTTCGGCGAAGGCGGCATTTCGCCGGAAGCTCAGGCCTGGATCAACGACGTCGCCACGTCTGAGGCCAAGATCGAGCAGGAGGTGCTCAGCGCCTACATCACCGGCGACTCCTCCCTGGCCTTCAGCCTGCCGGCTGGCCCGGTGGGGTTCGTGCTCGGCACCGAGTACCGCAAGGAAAAGAGCCGCGAGACCCCCGACCAAGACGTGCTGCTGGGCTCTGAGTTCGGCTACAACATCACCTGGCTGGGCCAGGGCGTCGCCGAGAACGGCCAGTTCGAAGTCCACGAGCTGTTCGGCGAGCTGGCCATCCCGGTCGTGCGCGACCTGCCGTTCGTGGACTCGTTTGACGTCAACCTCGCCTACCGGTTCTCCGACTATTCGACGATCGGGACCACCGACACCTGGAACATCGGCGCCCAGTGGCGGGTGACCGAAGACCTGATGATCCGAGGCAGCCGCGCGCGCGCGGTCCGGGCCCCGAACATCAGCGAGCTGTTCCTGCCCCAGACCCAGACCTTCCGGACGATCAACGACCCCTGCGAGTCCGACAACGTCCTGGCGGGTTCGGAATTCCGCGTCGCCAACTGCACCGCCGACCTGGGCTTTGATCCGACGCAGGTGGACTTCATCAACACCACCTCCTCATCGGTCGAAGGCGTTGTGGGCGGCAATCGCGATCTGGACGCCGAGACCGGCGACACTCAGACCCTGGGCTTGGTCTTAACCCCACGCTTTGCGCCGGGCCTGTCCATGTCGCTGGACTACTACCGGATCACGCTCACCGATGCGGTGAACCTGTTCACCGCCAACACGATCATCGAGAGCTGCTACGACCTGGAGCAGCCGAATGACTTCTGCGGCCTGTTCACCCGCGACCCGGGCAGCCAGTTCGTGGACTCCTTCCAGGAGTATTCGGTCAACGTCTCGTCCTATGAGACGGCAGGGTTCGACTTCTCGATGCAGTACCTGCTGAACCCGGCCGATTTCGGGGTCATGCGCGATGTGGGAACGTTCCAGTTCAACCTGGTGGCCAACCGTCTCACCAAGCTGGAGTTCGTCGAGATCGAAGGCGCCGAGGCCTCCAGCGAGCTAGGCTTTGCCGGCGCGCCCAAGTGGCAGGCCAACCTGGATGTCACCTGGGCCTGGAACGACCTGCTGGTGAACTACGGCTTCAACTGGTTCGACGAAACCAAGCGCTTCACCGACGAGCGGCGTGCGGCCAATCCGAACTATGTGCCGGACGGCTACTGGACCTGGTCGCCGCGGGAGACCCACGACATCCAGGTGCAGTACACCTTCCAGGATCGCTACCAGGCTTATGCCGGGGTCAACAACTTCACCAACCAGCTGCCCGACCGCGGGTCGACTGGCACGGCCACCACGGGCTCGGCGGCCTTCACCGAGGGCGCTTCGCCGGTGGGCCCCATGGGCCGGTACTTCTATGTGGGCATGAAGAGCAGCTTCTAGGCGTCTATTCCTACGGGCGAGGAAGGGCGGTCGCGCTGCGGCCGCCCTTTTTCGTTGCGCCCCGTCCTGGCGCCCGGGGTCTTAGACCATGCTAGGCTCAAGCCCAGACTCAGTTCGATTGCTCGAGAGCGCCGACCCCATGGATCGCAGAACCTTCCTCTTTTCCGCCGCAGCGACGGCCGCCCTGGCGACCAACGTGCGCGCTCAGGCGCTTGGCCCCGAGGATCAGAAGCTCAGGGCGCTGTTCGACGAGATGTTCAGCGAGATGCTGGACCATTCGCCCCAGAGCGTCACCCGGCTAGGGCTTCACCAGGGGGCGCGGGCGGCCGCCAAGGCGCAGCTGAACAGCGCCTCGATCAGTGATCTGGCCGCCGACAAGGCCCGCAACGCCGCCAACCTCGCTCGCCTCCGGGCCTTCGACGCCTCGACCCTGAGCCCCTCGGAAGTCCCCCACTATGAGGCGGTGCTGTTCACCCTCAGCGCCGAGGCCGAGGCCAATGCCCGCTATGCCTACGGCGATGTGGGCGCCGGCGATCCCTATGTGATCTCACAGCTGAACGGCGCCTATCGCTCCGTGCCTGACTTCCTCGGCACCCAGCACGGGATCGAGACCCAGGCCGACGCCGAGGCCTATCTGTCCCGCCTGGCGCAGTTCGCCACGGTGATGGACCAGGAGACCGAGCGCAGCCGCCGGGACGCCGAGCTGGGCGTGATCCCGCCCGACTTCGCCCTCGAGCGGGCCCTGACCCAGATGGAGGGGTTGAAGGGCGATCCGGCTGACTCGCCGCTGGTGACCTCAGTGGCCGAACGGGCTGCGGCCAAGGGGATCGAAGGCGACTACGCCGCACGGGCCAGCGCCATCTACACCGATCAGGTCCTGCCGGCCCTGGAGCGCCAGATCGCCTGGGTCCGCGCGTTGCAGCCCCGCGCCGTCCACGACGCCGGCTGCTGGCGGCTGCCCGACGGCGAGGCCTATTACCGCGACGCCCTGAAGAGCTCGACCACCACGACGCTGACGCCCGATGAGATCCACGAACTGGGCTGGGAGCAGGCCAAGGCCCTGTCCGCCCGGGCCGAGGTTATCCTGCAGGGCCAGGGCCTGACCCAGGGCTCGGTGGGCGAGCGTATCCAGGCCCTCTTCAAGGATCCCCGCTACCTCTACGCCGACACCGACGAGGCCAAGGAACAGCTGATCGCCGACCTGAACAAGCAGGTCGCCGAGATCACGCCGCGGCTGCCCCAGGCCTTCGGCGCCCTGCCCCAGGCCGCCGTCGAAATCCGGCGGGTGCCCAAGTTCATCGAGGCCGGCGCGCCGGGCGGCTACTACAACCGGCCGGCCCTGGATGGCTCACGGCCTGGCATCTACTGGATCAACCTGCGGGATTCCGCCGAGAACCCCAGCTGGACCCTCAAGACGCTCACCTATCACGAGGCCATTCCCGGCCACCATCTGCAGCGCTCCCTGCAGCAGGAAGCCGACCTGCCGATGCTGCGCAAGATCGCCGGCTTCTCCCCCTATAGCGAAGGCTGGGCGCTCTATTCCGAGCAACTGGCCCTGGAGATGGGCATGTACGAGAACGACCCCCTGGGTGAGCTCGGCCAGATCCAGGCCTCCCTGTTCCGCGCCGCCCGCCTGGTGGTCGACACTGGCATGCACGCCAAGCGCTGGAGCCGCGAAAAGGCCATCGAGACCATGACCAGCATCGACGGCAGCCCAACCAGCTCGGCGGCCACAGAGATCGAGCGCTACAGCGTCTGGCCGGGCCAGGCCTGCAGCTACATGGTCGGCAAGCTCACCTGGCTGCGCCTGCGGGAGAAGGCCAAGGCGCAGCTCGGCGACCGGTTCGCCCTGCCCGCCTTCCACGACGCCACCCTGTTGTCAGGGGCCATGCCGCTCACGGTTCTCGAGAGCGTGGTGGACCGGCACATCGCCGCCCGCCGGGCCTGAAGCGGCTCAGTCCTCCGTCGCCCGGCGCAGCAGATCCAGCGCCGCGGCGGCGAAGGCCTCCATATTGGCCGCACGGTCATCGGAGCCGGTGCGCAGGGTTGTGACCAGCTCGATGGGCCCTGACAGGGCGATGCAGGTGTGGCCGGCCGGATCGCCATAGCCATTGCCCGTGGGACCGGCCGCGCCCGTCTCCGACAGGCCCCAGTCGGCGCCGAACCGCTCGCGCACCGTGCGGGCCAGCAGCAGCGCATAGGGCTCGGACGCCGAGCGCATCCCGGCCACCGCCTCCCGGGGGATTTCCAGCAGGCTCATGCGGGCCTTGCCCGTATAGACCACAGCGCCGCCGAGATAGTAGGCCGAGGCGCCCGGCACAGCGAGCAGGGCCGCCGAGATCAGGCCGCCGGACGAGCTCTCGGCTACCGCCACCTTCTGCCCGCGGGCCTTCAGGGTCTCGCCCACCTGCGCCGCCAGTTCCGCCAGATCGCTCATGCCCGTCTCACTCCCATTTCTTCGCTGAGCCTAGCAGGCCAGGACAACGAACGTCTTGGCCGCAGGCGCTCTGCGGCCCATGATGGCGCCAATTAAAAGCGCCGCGATTTTCGGGAGGACTATTTCGCATGGACGCCCAATCACAATGGACCGGCCTGGACGCCAAGCGTCTGGAGCGCATCGGCGACCACCTGCAACGCAACTATATCGATCCGCAGAAGATCGCCGGCTGCCAGGTGCAGGTCGCCCGCCACGGCCACATCGCCTACGAGAAGGCCTTCGGCTCCATGGATCTGGAGCGGAACAAGCCGATGCGCGACGACGCCATCTTCCGCATCTACTCCATGACCAAGCCGATCACCTCGGTGGCGCTCATGACCCTGTACGAAAAGGGTCATTTCCAGCTCACCGACCCGGTCAGCCGGTTCGTGCCGTCGTGGCGTAACCACCGGGTCTGGGTGTCGGGCGAGGGTGACGACATGGTCACCGAGGCGCCACACCGACCGGTGAACTTCCGCGACGTGCTGACCCATACCGGCGGCTTCACCTATGGCGGTGGCCTGCCGGGCGTGGGCGAGCAGCATCCGGTGGACCGGATCTACCGCGGCCTGAAGGTGCGATCCGTCGGCGGCGCCGACTCCATGCACGAGTTCATGGACAAGCTCGCCCAGGTGCCCCTGCTCTATCAGCCGGGCACGCGCTGGATGTATTCGCTCTCCACCGACATCTGCGGCGCGCTGGTGGAGATCATCTCCGGCAAGCCCTTCGACCAGTACCTCAAGGAAGAGATCTTCGAGCCCCTGGGCATGGTCGACACCGCCTTCCACGTGACGCCCGACAAGGTGGAGCGGTTCTGCGCCAATTATCAGCGCGGCCCCGACAAGAAGCTGAAGCTGATCGACGATCCGGGCGGCGACAGCCAGTTCGTCCGCGAGCCCGGCTTCAAGTCCGGCGGCGGCGGCCTGACCGGCACGGTGGCCGACTATGGCCGCTTCACCGAGATGCTGCGCCGGGGCGGTGAGTTGGACGGCCATCGCATCCTGGGTCCCCGCACCCTGGAAATGATGCACATGAACCACCTGCCCGGCGGCCAAGACCTGACCCAGCTGGCCATCGGCGCCTTCTCCGAGACCGCCAATGAGGGTGTGGGCTTTGGCCTCGGCTTCGCGTCGACCATGGGCCAGGTGGAGACCGCATCGCTTGGCGTCGGCGACTATTACTGGGGGGGCGCGGCCTCGACCATCTTCTGGGTCGATCCCGAGGAAGATCTGACGCTCGTCTTCATGACCCAGCTGATGCCGTCCGGCACCTTCAACTTCCGCGGCCAGCTGAAGAGCCTGATCTACTCCGCCATCGTCGACTGAGGCCAGGCCCGGCCCGGGCGTTCGCGTCTGGGCCGGGCTGATCGCCATGGGCGCACGGCGCCTATTGCCTGCGTCCGCCGCGCCTGTAAGGTTAAGCTGCACGATAACACGGGTATGCGAGGGCGGCATGAAGCGGGGTAGCTTGCGGTGTCTGCCCATTGCGCTCTGCGCGCTCGTCACGCTGGCGCTGACCGGCGCCGCTACAGCCCAAGGTCCGCATAGCCCCTGGGTGGAAGGAACGCTGGCCTTCAATCGCCAGGATTATCCGCGCGCCTTGACCCAATTCCGTCTGAGCGCCGCGCAGGGCGACTCCCGGGGGCAGAACTACCTTGGCCTGATGCACCGCAGAGGTCTCGGCGTGCCGACCGACCACGCCGAGTCGGCGAAATGGTACGGGCTCTCCGCCGCCCAGGGCAATTCAGAGGGCCAGTTCAATCTTGCCCTTGCCTATGAACAGGGCTGGGGGGTGTCCAAGGACATAGGGGAGGCGCTCAGGCTCTATCGCCTCGCCGCCCAACAGAGGCACACTGAGGCCCAGTACGTCCTGGGAGAGATTCACGACCGCGGCGAGGTTGTTGAGAGAGACGACGTTGAAGCCCTGAAGTGGTACCGCCTTGCTGCGACCCAGGACCATGTCGAGGCTCAGATGCACCTCGGCATGTTTTACGCCCAAGGGCGCGGTGGCCCCGCAGATTTCCCCAAGGCCTATGACTGGCTTCAGCGCGCGGCGCAGCAGGGCAACGCCTCGGCACAGCGCAATCTGGGTGTGATGTACGCCGTCGGCATGGGCGGCTACCCGATCAATCTTATCGCGGCCTACGGACTGCTCGGCCAAGCCGCCGAGCAGGGCGACAGTGGCGCGAGCAAGGCCTTCGAACTGGTGGTCGAGATGATGACCCCGGCGGAACTGGCGGAGGCCAAGCGAACGTTCGCCAACGACTAGGGCGTTCCGACGCCAGCGAGCGCTGCAGCCCCGTGGGCGCAAGCCAGACCTCACGTTTCCGGCACGACCTTCAAGGCTTGGCCGAGTAGGCCATCCAGCGGATTATCAGGAAGCTGAATGCGCCTACGGTCGCGGGTAGGGCGATGGTCAGGGCCAGGTTCGCCGGTCCAACGACCTGGTTCGTCAAGCTCGGCCCCACCAACGGAACGAGGCCAAGCACCGCGCCAATCGCCGCGCCGGCCAGGACGAAAGCGCCAATCCCTGCGCGGCTGCGATGCAGAAAAAACCACGTCGGTGAGACGATGACCACCATCACCGCGAGACTGGCCGGAAGCCCCACTACAACGCCGTAGAAGAGCGCCTTGATCACGTGCTCGACCACATCGCCCTTTTGGGGACCCGTCTGGCTCATCAGCAGACCAACACCGACCGCGATCAGTATCGGCGGGAGCAGCCAACCGATCAGAAACCCCGCCGCGGCCCGCCATGGGTTCGTCGTCATCGTGAGAACTCCTGCCACGCCTGCGGCCTCCACGGCATTCCCCCACCTTAAACGCCCTAGCTCAACTGTGAAGCTTGAGCCTCCGCAGCGTGGTCAACGGCGAAGCAGGTCAACAGGCTGGCCCCCACTGACGGCGCGGAGGACCGAGGCCGCTCCGGACTAGGCCGCTGCGGCGAGGGCGTCGCGGACCTCGCTGACGATCTCCAGGGAGCGGACGCGCTTGGCCTGGTCGAAGATCTGGGCGGTAACGATGATCTCGTCGGGACGGTGTTCGGCCACGAACCGCTCCAGCCCGGCGCGCACGGTCTCTGGGCCGCCGACCACCGCCTTGGAGAGCGGCGAGCCTGCCGCCACCGTGCCGGCCAGCGCGCCGTCGGCATCCTTGATCGGCGGCGGCAGCGGCCCAGGCCGGCCCTGGTGCAGGTTCACGAAGGCCTGCTGCAGCGAGGTGAACAGATACTTCGCCTCGGCGTCGGTCTCGGCCGCCACCAGGTTCAGCGCCAGCATCAGGCGAGGCTGGTCCCCAGGCTTCGAGGGTCGGAACTGCTGGCGATAGATCTGCGCGGCCTGATCCATCATGGCCGGCGCGAAGTGGGAGGCGAAGGCGTAGGGCAGGCCCAGCGCCGCGGCCAGTTGCGCGCCATAGAGGCTCGAGCCCAGCACCCACACCGGCACCTTCGACCCAACGCCGGGGACCGCTCGCACGGTCTGGCCCGGCTGTGCGTCGTCCAGCAGAGCCATCAGCTCCATCACATCCTGTGGGAACTGGTCGACGCCGCCGGCCAGATTGCGGCGCAGGGCCCGGGCGGTGATCTGGTCAGTCCCTGGCGCACGGCCGACCCCCAGATCGATCCGCCCCGAATAGAGGGCGTCCAGGGTGCCGAACTGTTCGGCGATAATCAGCGGCGCATGGTTGGGCAGCATGACGCCGCCGGCCCCGAGCCGGATGGTCGAGGTCCCCTCCCCGACATAGGCCAGCGCCACCGCGGTGGCCGCGCTGGCGATGCCGGTCATGTTGTGATGCTCGGCCATCCAGTAGCGGGCGAACCCCAGCCGCTCGGCAGCGCGGGCCAGGTTGCGGCTGTCGCGGAGCGACTGACCAGGGCTGCCGCCCTGGACGATGGGCGAGAGGTCGAGAACTGAGAGCGGGATCATGGAGGGGATATAGGGCGCGGGCGCCGGAAATGCTCGCCCCGGGGCGCCCTCGCCATTGGCAAAGCTGGCCTATCACGCTACTTATAAAGTATCATGATACGGGAGCGTCAGAATGCGCGAGTTTGAGAACCCCGACCACTGGGACACGGCGGCGCGACACTACGAACAGACCGCCCACCCGTTCACGGCGCAGTACGCCCGGACCGCGCTGGCCATGGTCCCCCTGCCGCCCGACGCCCGTGTCCTGGATGTGGCGGCGGGAACCGGCGCCCTGGCTCTGGCGGCGGCGCGGGCCGGTGCGCAGGTGCTGGCGACCGACTTTTCGCCCGGCATGGTCGCCCGCGTGGCGGCCCAAGGCCTGCCCAATGTCGAGGCCAGGGTCATGGACGGTCAGGCGCTGAGCCTGCCGGACGGCGCCTTTGACGCGGTCTTTTCGATCTTCGGCGTGATCATGTTTCCCGACTGGCGAAAGGGCCTGTCCGAAATGGCCCGGGTCACCCGCCCGGGTGGCCACGGCGTCGTCGCC
>JAHUZY010000355.1 GCA_019264505.1 Phenylobacterium sp.
CCCCGGCGCCGCGCCATCCCTCGCCCCGTCATCCCGCCCCGGCCCCCCGCGACTACGCCCACCAGGCGCCGCCAGCGGGCCATGGGCAGGACTATCGCCGCTATCAGGGTCCCGACATCGCCACCCGTGGCGGCTACCAGCAGCGGGCTGAGTCCTATCAGGGCCAGTATCAGGAACAGTATCGTGGCGAGGCCTATCGCGAGGAGCGCTACGCCTATGCGCCGCCGCCGCCGCCGCCGCCGCCGCCGCCGCCGCCGCCGCCGCCGCCGCAAGCGCGCGGCTATGCCGAGCAGCATCAGTCCTACAGCGAGCATCGCAGCTATTCGCAACAGTCCAGCGGCTACGGCCATGCGGTGGCCGCCGGCCCCTGCTGCGCCGGCCCGCCGGTCCAGGCCGCCGGCCGGGACTCCGGCGGCTATCTGACCTGGCCGGGCAAGCGTCCGCCCGCGCCCTACTACTGAGCCGCAAGGGCTCACATCGAACTGTCACTCCCGGGGGGGAAACTATGAGAATGCGTTCGCCGAGCGGTCCTTGGTTCAAGTGGTATGAGGTCGTGGCCCTCGTCGCCTTTGGCAGCGTGGCCCTGACCCTCGCCAAGCTCGGCGTGGTGTTCTGAAGGTCAGAGCCTTGGGGCCTCAGTTCCAGAGGGCCGGCCGGCGGTCCTTCCAGGGCTGTTCCTTTTCCAGCTGGCCGGCCAGCCGATAGAGGGTGGCCTCATCGGCGAAGCGGCCGGTGAACATCATGCCCACGGGCAGGCCGTCCTCAGACTCCCACAGCGGCACGGACATGGACGGCTGGCCGGTGAAGTTGGCCGGCGGGGTGGTGGCGTAGGTGGCCGCCTGGCGCTTATCGAACTCCCGGGTGTCGGCCATGTTGGGGTCGAGCCAGTCGATCCGGGGCGCCGGCGTGCTCATCACCGGGGTCAGATAGACGTCGAAATCCTCGAAGGCCGACAGGATCTGGCGGTTCATCAGGCGCAGCTGCTGGAAGCCCCAGAAGGCCTGCTGCCCGTTCAGCCGCTTGCCGGCCTCATAGCCGCGCCGCGCCAGGGGGCCCAGTTCGTCATCGCCGGGCTCGCGACCGAGTTTTTCCACCCAGCGGGCCACATTGGCCGAGAAGTTCGAGGCGCTGGCCAGGCTCTGGGCGCGATAGAGCTGCCGGTAGTCGACGCCCAGCCCCTTCTCGAACACCTCGTGGCCGAGGCCCTTCAGAAGCTCCACCGTACGCATCAGGTGGGCGAGCATCTCCTCAGGGATCGGTCGACCGCTGGGGGTCTCGGCCGACCAGGCGATGCGCAGTCGGCCTGGGCTCTTCTCCACCTCGTCCAGATAGGGGCCATCCTTGGCCGGGGCCTGGAAGGGATCGCCGGCCTGGGGATAGCCGGTGGCGTCGAGCATGGCCGCGGAGTCGCGCACCGTGCGGCTGACCACATGATGGACCGAGAAGCCCAGGGCGCCGTCGACCACTTCGCAGATGGGCGTGCGGTCGCGGGTGATCTTCATGCCGAACAGGCCGCAGCAGGCCGCCGGAATGCGGATCGAGCCCAGGCCGTCGCTGGCATGGGCCAGGGGCACCATGCCCGCCGCCGTGGCCGAGGCCGCGCCGCCGGACGAGCCGCCGGAGATGTGGTCGGGGTTCCAGGGATTGCGGCAGGCGCCCAGCTGGTCGGAATTGGTGACGCCGGGAATGCCGAACTCCGGCGTGTTGGACTTGCCCAGCAGGACCACGCCCGCGGCGCGATAGCGGGCCACCAGTTCGCTGTCGGCGTCATCGGCGGCCACCTGGGCGAAGCGGCTGCCGGAGGTCCGCGGCCAGCCCTTCACCTGGGCGCCCAGGTCCTTGATCAGAAAGGGCACGCCCTTGAAGGGGCCATCGGGCAGCTTGCCTTTGGCCGTGGCGCGGGCCTCGTCATAGGCCTTGTGGACGACGGCGTTCAGGACGCCGTTGTGCCGCTCGACCCGCGCGATGGCGGCCTCGACCAGCTCGGCGGGGCTGACCTCGCCCTTGGCCACCAGGGCGGCGAGCCCCAGACCGTCGTGTTCGGCATATTCGTCGAAGGCCATGGCCCAACTCCCTGCCGGTTTCCGGCTTTCGTTTCCTCTGGGCCGAAGAGTTCAGGAGTTGGGGCGGCCTGTCCAGGTCTGTAGGCAACCATAAGTCACAAGACTTGGACCAGACGGTGCACAGGGTTGCGCTTAATCCCACGCCTAAAAGATTGAATCTAGTGAGGCAAATAACAGCACTAGAGTGCTGCTCCGGAGGCAGAAATTTGCAATGGCTAAATCAGACAAAACACTCCGTCAAAAACCTCGCCGCGGGATGAAGCGCTAATTCATCTACCGAATCTGAACTTCGTCTATCGCCGATGAAGCGCCGCATCGACTCCAAGCCCCCCGCCTTTCTGGAACTGAAAGTGCTGGTTCAACACCAGCTTTGCGACGTCATTGGGCACCAGCGGCATCCTGGGTGGTGCGGTGACGCACATCAGCCGCATATCCTCCGGCGTCAACCCATGCGCAGAATTGACGAGATCGGACAGCTGAAGTTCGAGAGATGCAGCTCTGGCGGCAGCGGCACAACTCTGCTCGATGGTGACAACATATTCCTGGCGCAGGGGCGCAACCTCGGCCGCCGACAGCCCACGCCGCCTGGGCAATTTTGCGCGGACTGCACCAGCGAGCCCATCAATGTCTAGCCGATGTGGTCGCTCCCGCGCCCGACCGGGTTTCTCGATCCCAAATTCGATCCGGAGCCAGTCGTTGATCGCCAAATCTCTGACCATGCCCCCAACCTTGGACCAGGTCGGGCCGAGAT
>JAHUZY010000370.1 GCA_019264505.1 Phenylobacterium sp.
CCGGCGGCGCCTCGATCCAGCCCATGGCCACCCGGGCCCGGACGATCAGGGCCTCGGCGTCGGCGGGCTCCAGGCCGAAGCTCTCGAGAATGCCGTTCTCGCGCACCCGCTCGCCATTGCGGTTCTCGTACCAGCCGCGCAGGTCGTCGGGCGTCAGGTCGGCGAGGTCCTCGACGGTCTTCACCTCGCCCTCGCCCAGGGCCACGGCGATGGGCAGGGTGACGCCGGTGATCTCCAGGAGGCCGTCCTCCACGCCCAGCGCCTTGCGCTTGGCGTCGTATTCAGCGGCTTCGCGGTCCAGGAAGTCCCGGGCGCGGGCCTGAATCTCTTCGGCGGTGTCCTCGTCGAAGCCCTCGATGGAGGCCACCTCGGCGGTCTCCACATAGGCCACGTCCTCGACGGTGGCGAAGCCTTCGGTGACCAGCAGCTGGGCGATGACCTCGTCCACGTCCAGGGCTTCCTGGAACAGGGCGGTGCGCTCGGCGAACTCGCGCTGACGGCGCTCGCTCTCCTGGCTTTCGGTCATGATGTCGATCTGCCAGCCGGTCAGCTGGCTGGCGAGGCGGACGTTCTGGCCGCGGCGGCCGATGGCCAGCGACAGCTGCTCGTCGGGCACGACGACCTCGACGCGCTCGTCCTCCTCGTCCAGCACCACCTTCGAGACCTCGGCCGGAGCCAGGGCGTTGACGATGAAGGTGGGCTCGTCCGGGCTCCACTGGATGATGTCGATCTTCTCGCCCTGCAGCTCGGCGACCACGGCCTGGACCCGGCTGCCGCGCATGCCGACGCAGGCGCCGACGGGGTCGATGGAGCTGTCGTTGGAGACCACGGCCATCTTGGCGCGGCTGCCCGGATCGCGGGCCACGGCGCGGATCTCGATCACCCCGTCATAGACCTCGGGCACTTCCTGGGCGAACAGCTTGGCCATGAAGCCGCCGTGCGCGCGGGAGAGCAGGATCTGCGGGCCCTTGGCCTCGCGGCGGACGTCATAGATGTAGCAGCGGACCCGGTCGCCGATGTTGAAGTTCTCGCGGGGGATCGACTGGTCCCGGCGCATGATGCCTTCGCCGCGGCCCAGATCGACGACCACATTGCCGTATTCGACCCGCTTCACCGCACCGCTGATGATCTCGCCGACCCGGTCCTTGAACTCTTCGTACTGACGCTCGCGCTCGGCCTCACGGACCTTGCCGGTGACCACCTGGCGGGCCATCTGGGTCTGCACCCGGCCAAACTCGAAGGGCGGCAGGATCTCTTCGAAGACCTGGCCCACATAGGCCTTGGGATCGTTGCGCTTGGCCTCGGCCAGCCGCATCACCCCGGGAGGCGCCTCTTCGCCGGCTTCCTCATCCCAGGCGGCGTCATCGGCGACCACGGTCACCACGCGCTTGATCAGGGTCTCGCCGGTCTTCGGGTCGATATTGACCCGGATGTCGTGCTCGGCGCCGTAGCGGGCCCGCGCGCCCTTCTGGATCGCCTCTTCGATCGCCTCGATGACGATCTCCTTGTCGATGGACTTTTCGCGGGCCACCGCCTCGGCGATCTGCAGAAGCTCCAGCCGGTTGGCGGAGATGCCGGTCAGGCTCATGGGTTCAATCCTCTTGGTGGGATGCAGGGTCGTCGGAGGCCAGGCGCTGGGCGCGCTGTTCGGCTCCCCGTTTCATCAGTTCGTCGCTGAGGACCAGCTTGGCCTCGACGATCCAGTCGAAGGGGACGAGCACGGTCTCGTCCTCGCCGTCCAGGTCCATGCAGACCTGGCCCTCGTCGGTGCCGGCCAGCACGCCGCGGAAGCGCTTGCGCCCCTCGGCCATGCGGTCCAGCTCGAGCTTGGCCTCGTGGCCCTCATAGACGTCGAAGTCCTTGAGGCGGGTCAGCGGCCGGTCGATGCCGGGTGAGGAGACTTCCAGCACATATTCGCCGGTGATGGGGTCGGCCGCGTCCATGATCTCGGAGACCGCCCGCGACAGCGCCGCGCAGTCCTCGACATTCATGACACCCTCAGGGGTCTCGGCCATGATCTGCAGCCGCCGCTGTTCGGCGCCGCCCATCAGCCGCAGGCGCACGATCTCATAGCCCGCCGCCTCGGCCACGGGGTCGAGCAGCTCCAGCAGTCTCAGGTCCTCTGCGGTCTTGCCGCGCATCACTCCAGCCGTCCTCAGGCAAAGAAAAAAGCGGCTGGGCCGGAGCCCGCCGCTCGAAAGCGCTATCCAGCGCTATCGGACGATGTTGCGGCAAATATAGGCTTATGGGAGCGGCTTGTCATCCTCCCTGTGTCGCGGGACGGCCGGGGAATGCGCCGTCGGCGGATCGCCTGTCCCACCCGGTCTGGCGCCTGGACCGCGAGGATCGACAGAACGCGGTGCGGCCTGGGCGCCAAACCCGTTTCCCCCGCGGGGTTTTGGCCCTATGGAGCAGGCTCTCCTCCCCGAGACAGATCACAAGAGTCATTTCGAACATGGACCTTTCCAAGATCGCCATCGGCGTGAACCCGCCCTACGACGTGAACGCCATCATCGAGATCCCGCAGGGCGGCGAGCCGGTGAAGTATGAGCTCGACAAGGAGTCGGGCGCGCTCATGGTCGACCGGTTCCTGCACACCGCCATGTTCTATCCGGGCAATTACGGCTTCATTCCCCACACCCTGTCCGAAGACGGCGATCCGATGGACGTGATGGTGGTGGGGCCGACGCCCGTGGTGCCGGGCGCGATCATTCGCTGCCGTCCCGTGGGCACCCTGATGATGGTCGACGAGGCCGGCGCCGATGAAAAGGTCCTGGCCGTCCCGGTGGACCAGCTGCACCCCTTCTATACCGGCGTGGAGTCCTGGCGCGGCCTGCCGACCATCCTGACCGAGCAGATCGCCCACTTCTTCAAGCACTATAAGGACCTGGAGAAGGGCAAGAGCGTCGACATCGTCCGCTGGGCCGATCCCGACGAAACCGCCGCCCTGATCCGCGCCGGCATCGAGCGGGCGCAGAACGCCAAGAAGTAGGCGGCGACGGCTGTCTGAAATCGCGAGGGGCGGTCAGCATGCTGGCCGCCCTTTTTCGTGGACCGATCTCAGGTCCGGACGAGGTCGAGGAACACCGGGGCGCAGTCGCCCAGGCGCTTTTCCTCATAGCGGGTGGTGATGTGGTCGGCGGGCGGGACCCGCCAGTCATCGGCCCTGGTCGCAGGCCAGTCGAAGTGCGGACTGGCCAGGAACCGCTCAAGCGTCCAGTCGGCGTAGTCGGCCCAGTCGGTGGCGAAGCGCAGGCGGCCAGACGGCTTCAGCAGCCGGGCCAGGTCCTCGATCAGCTCGGCCTGCACCAGGCGGCGCTTGTTGTGCCGGGCCTTGGGCCAGGGGTCGGGAAACAGGATGAAGACCCGGTCCAGGCAGGCCGCGGGCAGGCGGGCCATCAGGTCGCGGACATCGCCATCATGCAGGCGCACATTGGTCAGGCCCTGCTCGTCCATGTGCCGCAGGGCCGAGGCCACGCCGTTCTGGAAGGGCTCGGCGCCGAGGATCAGGGTGTCCCGCGCCCGGGCCGCCTGGGCCGCCATGTGCTCGCCGCCGCCGAAGCCGATCTCCAGCCAGACCTCGTCGGCGCCCGGCTTAAGCGTCCGGGGATCGAAGGGCCCGGTCGGGCAGCGGACCTCCGGCAGCAGGC
>JAHUZY010000373.1 GCA_019264505.1 Phenylobacterium sp.
CGCCATAGGTGACCGCCTCGCCAAAGGTGTGGAAGGTCTCCCAGCGCAGGCCCGCCGGATCGCTGACCCAGGCCTTGTCCGAACGGGCGTAGCAGCAGGTGGCGTTTTCCTGGTCGAAGGTGGTTTCGCCGGCGGCCTTCAGCCGGGCGGAAAGATCGGCCAGTTCGCCGGCCTCATCGACCTGGATGCCCAGATGGTCCACGCCGGCCTGGGCGCCGTGGGTGGAGATGGCGAAGTTCACCCGCGGATCCTCCAGCATCCACTTGGCGTAGTCGTCCTTCACCACGGCCGGCGCGGCGCCGAACAGGGTGGCGTAGAACCCGATCGAGCGGTCGAGATCCTCGACCGAGACATGAACATGCAGACGCTTCATGGACAGACTCCTGATTGAGCCATCACCTGCCGCGGCGACCCGTTCGCCCCAGACCTCAGGTGATTTCTATATTTCTATGATTATAGAATAATAGAGCGCCGTCAAGCCGAGGGCTGGATCGCCCTGAAACGCGCAGGTCTCTACATACGTTCGGGGACCGCGATACCCAGGAGATCCAGGGCCAGCTCCAGCTGGCGCAGGGTGGCCGCGGCCAGGGCCAGGCGCGAGGCCTTGACCGGCGGCTCGGCGATCAGGATCGGGCAGGCCGCGTAGAACCGCGAGAAGGCCTGGGCCAGCTTGTAGGCATGGTCGGCGATGAAGTTCGGCGCCTTGCGCTCATAGGCCTCGGCCAGGGCGTGGTCGAAGGCGTCCAGCAGCAGGGCCAGCTCCCGCTCGGCCGGCTCGCCGATAACGATCTCGCCGGCTTCGGCGCCCTCGTCTGCGGCCTTGCGCAGCACCGATTTCACCCGGACGGCCTGATAGAGCAGATAGGGGCCGGTCTTGCCCTCGAAGCTGGTGAAACGGTCGAGGTCGAACACATAGGAGGTGCCGCGGAAGTTCTGCAGGTCGGCGAACTTCAAGGCCGCCACGGCGACCTTGTGGGCGGTGTCTTCGAAGGTCTCCGCATCGAGCCCGCCGCCGAGATCGGCCTCCTTCAGCCGCTCGCGCGCCTTGTCGCGGGTCATCTCGATCAGATCGTGCAGCTTCAGCACGCCGCCCTCGCGGGTCTTGAACGGCTTGCCGTCGGTCCCGTTCATGGTGCCAAAGCCGATATGCTCCAGGCTGCCCTCTTGCGCGTAACCGGCGAGATAGGCGGCCCGGAAGACGATCTCGAAGTGATCGGCCTGCCGCTGGTCCACCACATAGAGAACGTGGTGGGGATCAAAGCTCTGCTTGCGGTCCAGGATGGTGGCCAGGTCCGTCGTGCCGTACATGGCCGAGCCTTCGGAGGACACCACCAGCAGGGGCGGCAGCTCGCGCTTGTCCCCCTGGCGGCTCACCCGGATGATGCGCGCGCCCTGGTCCTCGACCAGCAAGGCCTTGCCCTCCAGGTCCTTGACCATGTCGGGGATCAGCGGATCGGCGTCGCTCTCCCCCTTCCATAGGTCGAAATCGACGCCGATGGCGTGGAAGTCCCGGGCCAGGGCCACCTGGGTCACCCGGGCGAAGTGCCGCCACAGCAGGTGATAGCCCCGGTTGTGCGCCTGCAGCTCGGCGGTCAGCTTCCGGGCCCGGTCACGATAGTCGGGGTCTTCCTTGCCCTTGGCCGCAGCGGCCGGATAGAGCCGGTCGAGATCGGCCAGGCTGATCCGCTCGTCCAGGGCGGCGAAGGCCTGGGCCTCGTCGTCGGGGGTCAGCGGCGTGGACCGGGCGTTGACCTGTTCGACCAGCCTGGCGACGAAGGCGTCCTCGTCGCAGACCGCGCCGATCAGCAGGCCCATCTGATAGCCCCAGTCGCCGAAGTGGGCGTCGCCGACCACCTCGTCGCCGCGGAACCGGTAGAGCCGCTTGATCGCCTCGCCGATGATGGAGGAGCGCAGATGGCCCACATGCATCGGCTTGGCCACATTGGGACCGCCATAGTCCACCAGCACCCGCCGCGGCTCGGCCACTGCGCCGGCGCCCAGGCGCGGATCAGCCGCGATCTCATTGGCCCGGGCCGACAGGGCCTCGGGCGCCACGCGCATATTGATGAAGCCGAGGCCCGCGATCTCCACCGAGGCCAGCCGCGGGTCCTTAGCAAGTTCGGCCACCACGCCGGCGGCGATCTCGCGCGGATCACGGCGGGCCTGCTTGGCCGCAGCCAGGGCGCCATTGCACTGGAAATCGGCCAGGTCGGGCCGGTCGGACGGCGTCACACGGCCAAGCTCGGCCGACAGACCCGCAGAGGCGAAGGCGGCCGAGACCGCCTCCCCAAGTCCCCGCTTGAGATCGGTCATTGGTTGGCTTGGGCGGTCCCAGCGGCGCCGCTGACGACGTCGATACGGAAGCGCTTACCGGCGCGGTTGAACTCGGCCATCTGCGGCGTCACGTCAAAGCCGACCAGGATCTCGAAATTGGCCCCGCTGGTGGTCAGCTGGGCGCGGGGAATGACGATCCCCTCGATCATCTGGCGCGAATAGGTGCGGTCAGCGCCAGGCGCGAAGGTGACCGGCAGGTCGAAATACTCTTTGGCGATGACCGCGTCGTTGCGCTTGGTCACGGCCACCCAGTAGCGATAGGTCTTCTGCGCCCCTTGCGCGGCCGGCCCACGGCCCAGCTCGAACAGGACCTCCATGGCCACCTGGATCGGCTCGTCGTCCTCATAGGAGCAGCCGGCGGAAATCCCCTGGATTTCGCCGGAATAGCCCACCGCGGCCGAGGCCTCACGCCCGCCCTCGAACTCCACATAGCGGCCGGCGTCATAGAGCACCTTGGCGAAGGGGCACGGGCCGGCGTTGCGCAGTTGCGGCAGGGGGGCCTGACGGTCACCCCATTCGGATTCGCGGCGGCGACGGTCCGAAGCCTGCTCCTGGCCGTCGGCCTCCTGGCGTCGGTTCTGAGCCGCGCTCTCCAGGGGGAACGAGGTGACGGCGAGCGCCAGGGCGAGGACCGATAGCAGGGAACGGCGCATAAAACGTCCAACTCTGTCGGCGCGGTGGGACCGCGCATGAGATGCCTCTACTAATGGTTCTCGATTGAGGCCGCAACGCGGCTGGCGGCGTGGGGCCAGAACCCTTAGATTTCGCCCCATGAGCATCGCCCCCGTACGCCCGCCCCTCACCGTCCTGCTGGCCGCCCCCCGGGGCTTCTGCGCTGGCGTCGACCGGGCCATCCAGATCGTCGAGCGGGCCATCGAGAAATACGGGGCGCCGGTCTATGTCCGCCACGAGATCGTCCACAACCGCCA
>JAHUZY010000230.1 GCA_019264505.1 Phenylobacterium sp.
GCGCGCGCGGCCCTCAGACGCAAACGGCGCGCGCGTCAGACGGGCTTCGGGCGGGCTTCAGGCCGCCAGCCGCCGCCACACCTGGCGGTCGCAGGCCAGCATGTCGAGCTCGCCCTCATCCTGACGAACCTTCAGGTCCTCCAGGGCCGCCTGGCCAAGCTCGGCGAAGCGGATGGTGACGTCCTGCGGATCGGCCTCAAAGCTCGGGACCACGAACAGGGCTCCGGTGATGGTCGGCGCCTTGGCCTGGATGAGCGCCGCCAGTCGCCGGGCGCGGTTGGGCCGCTCCAGATGTAGCAAAGGGGTCTCGGCATAGAGTTCCTGACCCATGCGCATGATCGACGGGAAGGACAGCGCCCGAAACCGGTCGGCCGTCAGGCGCGGCGTCAGCTTCATCTCGGCGAGATCGAGGACCACGTCGTTCATGAGGAAGAGCATCACCGTACGCCTGCACTGTTCGGGGGAGGACGCATCCTGCCCCACCCCGGCTTTCGGTTCGGTGGACGAAAGGGGTTAACGGAGCGGCAAGCCGGTCAGGCGTCCTCCACCGGCTCGGTGAGGAAGTGGCGGCCCTGCTTGTCCTCGACCTCGACGACCCAGATGTCGGGGTCGATGCGGGCGGCGCGGGCGACGTAGGCGTCCACCTCGGGCTCTTCGGTGGCCATGGTCGGGCGCATCCAGATCCGTTCGCCGTCGCCCCGGGTGGCTTCGGCATAGAGCCGCACGGTCTTGTCCGACAGGTTCACGGCCTTGACCAGGACCGCGCCGGCCCGGGCGTCGCCCTTGCGCGCCACGACGCCAAAGCCGCCGGAAAGCTCGGCCCGTCGGATCAGGGCCGCGGCCCAGACGTCCGTCGACAGGATCATGTCGGTCCCTCCGTTGCGCGGCCTGCTTAGGGCACGGCTCGCAGGTCGCCGCAAGTCACAGGGGGCCGGGGTTTGAAAACGCCCGCCGCTAACCGAACGACAACGGCTGTCACGCCAGAGTGGGTCAAAGGCCGCAGAGCCGCAAAGCATGAAACGAGTTGGACGCATGACGATCAGGCGCGACACCGCGCGGCGTCGGGCGGTTCGGTGGATGGGATCGATGGTCGCCGCGGGGGTGCTCGCAGCGCCCCTGGCCGCGTCCGCCGGACCGCTGGACCTCTATGTCGAGCGCACCGCCATGGCCGCGGCGGACCTGCGGTGCGGGTTCTTTGACGCGGGCTTGCGCGCCGCCCTGGAGGCGGGCCGCATCCAGACCCGCAACGCCGCCCTGCGCAGCGGCGCCAGCGCCGACGACCTCTCCCGGGCCGACGCCCGGGCGCGGGCCTCGGCCAAGACCGTCATCTGCGATTCCGAGGCGGTGATGGCGGCGGCGGCCCATGTCCGCAACGCCTTCGCCGGCTTCGCCAAGCTGCGTCAGATCACCTATCCCGGCGAGACCGCCGACTGGCGGGCCGACCGCACCGCCAGCGCCGAGGTCCACCGCTGGCGCCTGGCCCAGCAGACGGATTTCGCCGGCGGTCAGATGGTGTTTGGCCTGGCCGGCCGCGACACCCGCCCGGTGCTGCTGGCGCTGGCCAGCTTCGCCGATGGACAGGCCCCCTTCGGCGCGCGGCTGGTGCTGCGCGACAGCGGCCGGGCGAGCCAGCCCTATCTCGATCTGCGGGGGGACCTCGACCTCTCCCGGCGCATGCCCCCGGCCGGCGCCCGGCGCAGCTATGCCGCCGAGGCCCGCAGCAAGGCCGGCCTCGACCTCCGGCCCGAGACCATGGGCGCGGGCTGGGCGTTCCGGTTCCCCGCCGAGGCCGCCGAACGCCTGGCGACCCTGCACCCGCGGGAGGCGGTGGCGGTGGAGTTCCTGTTCAGCGAGGGCGCCCCAGTGCGCCGGGTCTATGTGGAGGTGGGCGACTTCGCCGTGGGCCACGCCTTCCTGCGGATGGCGGCTCGCTAGGGCGCTCTCAGGAGACCGGCGTCTCGAACGGCTCGGCCTGCGGGACCGGCGCATCGGCTGGCCTGTCCGAAGGCGGCAGCAGGACCGGCATTCGGACGGTCACCGTGGTGCCTTCGCCCACGGCGCTTTCCATGATCATCTCGCCGCCGTGCAACTCAGCGAAGCTGCGCACCAGGGACAGGCCAAGGCCGGTGCCCGCCGCCCGCCGCTCGGCGTCGCCGGCCTGTTCATAGGGCCGGCCGACCCGGGCGAGATCCTCGGGACTCATGCCCATGCCGGTATCGGCGACCACCAGCTCCATCATGCCGCCGACCGCCTGCAGGCCCACGGTCACGGCGCCATTTCGCGGGGTGAATTTCAGGGCGTTGGAGACCAGGTTCAGGGCGATCTGCTTGAGCGCCCGGCGGTCGGCGTCGATCTCCAGGGGCTCCCGGGGCAGGACGCCGCGCAGCTGCACCCCGGCCCGGTCGGCCTGGCCCCGCATCAGCCGAAGGACGGCGTTCACCGCCTCCCGGCCGTCGAATTCCTCGCGGCTGAGCTCGAACCGCTCGGCCTCGATCTTCGACATGTCGAGCACGTCGTTGATCAGGTCCAGCAGGTGGCGGCCGGACTCGTGGATCAGCTCGGCATACTCGCCGTAGCGGTCTGGCAGGGGACCAAACAGCCGCGAGCGCATGATGTCGGAAAAGCCCATGATGGCGTTCAGGGGTGTGCGCAACTCGTGGCTCATATTGGCCAGGAAGCGGGACTTGCCGGTGTTCTGCGCCTCGGCCTCGCCGCGGGCGGCCTCGAGCTCAGCCTCCTGATCGCGCCTGGCCCGGCCATCGGCGAGGATGGCGACGACCCGCATGGAGCGTCCCCGGCGCAGACGCGCCTCAAGCCAGCCGTCGGGATCGGTCACCGGCGCGAACCCGAACGCCGCATGGCCGTCACGAAGGGCGACCTGAAACCCGCGGGCCAGGTCATGGCGGCCCTGGGGCAGGCCGAGATCGAAGAAGGCGCGGCCAGCGATATCGGCGCCGGCCAGGGGGCGGCCATAGGCGCCGGCCACCCGTCCGTCCGGCAAAAGGTCGAGGATCTGCGTCGGCTGCTCGGCCAGGAGCCGTTGCAGCCGCGAAAGGGCGCTGACCTGAGTC
>JAHUZY010000249.1 GCA_019264505.1 Phenylobacterium sp.
GGCCGCTGCCAGGCGTCCGCGGGCACGCACTGGGTGGCCTCACAGGAAAATGGCCGCGACCACCATGCCGAGCCCGATCATGGCGGCGAACCAGACGAGACTGCGCACCATGGGGATCCCGGCCGCATAGATCGGGACGTAGAGGGCGCGGGCGACCACATAGATGATGCTGCCCCACAGGGTCAGGTCCCCCAGCTTACCGCCCAGATAGGCGACGATCACCGCGACGGCGAAGAAGGGGAAGGTCTCGAGGAAGTTGCGCAGGGCCCGGTCGAGGCGGGCGGCGACCCCATCGATGGGCCGCACCTCGTCCCGCGGACCCGCCGCCCATTTCAGACCCTGCTGGCGGCGAGCGGCGGCCGCGCCCCAGAGGATCTGAATGAGCCCGATCAGGACGGCGACGGCGAGCAGCTTCAGCTCGATGGCCATGGTCATGGCCTAGATCCCGCTCGGATAGTTGGGCGCCTCACGGGTGATCATGACGTCGTGGACGTGGCTTTCGCGCAGGCCCGCCCCGGTGATGCGGATGAACCGCGCCCGCTCCCGGAACTGCTGCAGGTTTCCCGCCCCCACATAGCCCATGGCCGCCCGCAGGCCGCCGACCATCTGGTGGACGATGGGGGCGATTGGCCCTTTGAACGGCACCTGGCCCTCGATGCCCTCGGGCACCAGCTTCAGGGCGTCAGAGACTTCCTTCTGGAAGTAGCGGTCAGCCGAGCCCCGGGACATGGCGCCCAAGGAGCCCATGCCGCGATAGGCCTTGTAGGATCGCCCCTGGTACAGGAACACCTCGCCCGGCGCCTCGTCGACGCCGGCGAAGACCGAGCCCATCATCGCCACCTGGGCGCCGGCGGCGAGCGCCTTGGCCAGGTCGCCGGAATACTTGATGCCGCCATCGGCGATCACCGGCACGCCGGAATCCCCCGAAGCGCGCACCGCGTCCATGATGGCGGTCAGCTGCGGCACGCCCACGCCAGCCACCACCCGGGTGGTGCAGATGGAGCCAGGGCCGATGCCGACCTTCACTGCGTCAGCGCCGGCGTCGATCAGGGCGCGGGCGCCGTCATAGGTGGCGACGTTGCCGGCGATCACCTGGACCCGGTTGCTCTCGGCCTTGATGCGGCCAACCGCGCGGCCGACGTCGGCGTTGTGGCCGTGGGCGGTGTCGATCACCACCACGTCTACGCCGGCGTCGATCAACGCCATGGAGCGCTCATAGCCCGCGTCGCCGACCGTGGAGGCCGCGCCGACCAGAAGACGACCCTTGCTGTCCTTGGCGGCCAGGGGATGGGCCTGAGCCTTCTCGATGTCCTTGACCGTGATCAGGCCGACGGCGCGGTAGGCGTCGTCCACCACGATCAGGCGCTCGATCTTGTTGCGCCGGAGCAGTTCGTGGGCCTCGGCCTGCTCGACGCCTTCCTTGACCGTGACAAGCTTGTCCTTGGTCATGATGGCGCTGGCCGGCATGGCGTCGCTGGCCTCGAAGCGCATGTCCCGGTTGGTGAGGATGCCCACCAGCTTGCCGGTGTTGCGCTCCACCACGGGGAAGCCCGAAATCCGGCGACGCGCCTTGATCTCGCGGACCTTGCCCAGGGTCGTGTCCGGGTGGATGGTCAGCGGATTGATGACCATGCCGCTTTCATAGCGCTTCACCTCGCGGACCTGATCGGCCTGCTCCTCGACGGTGAAGTTGCGATGCAGCACGCCCAGGCCGCCGGCCTGCGCCATGGCGATGGCGAGCCGACTTTCGGTGACCGTGTCCATGGCTGAGGACACGAGGGGTATGTTCAGCCGGATCTCTCGGGTCAGCCGTGTGGTCGTGTCCACCTGGGTGGGCATGACCTCGGACGCGCCGGGTTCGAGCAAAACATCGTCGAAGGTGAGCCCTTCGCGAATCTCCATGAGACTCTCCGTTTTGCGAGCCGCGTATAAGCCGTCAGCGCCGGTGGGGGCAAGGCCCGCGGGCGCCGCAGCGCAAATTAGGCCAGATCGCCCTGCGGATCGCGTCGGCCCTTGAAGCCGGTGGCGACAATATAGGTCTCCGAGGAGTCCGCCCGGCTGGCCTTGGGCTTGACGTTTTTCACGCTCGCAAAGTCCAGGCGCAGCTTCTGGATCAGGTCGCCAACCTCGCCCCCCTGGAAGGCCTTGATGGCGAAGGCGCCGCCGGGCTTCAGCACGCTGATGGCGAAGGTTGTCGCCACCTCGATCAGGCCGACGATGCGCAGGTGATCGGTCTGGCGATGGCCCACCGTGTTGGGCGCCATGTCCGACAGCACCAGGTCCGGCGGGCCGCCCAGAAGATCGATCAGCATCGGCCCGCACTCGGGATCGGTGAAATCCATCTGCAGGATGTGGGCGGGCGGCATGGGGTCGACCGGCAACAGATCGACGGCGGCGATGTGGGTCACGCCCCGCTCGATAGCCACCTGGGTCCAGCCGCCGGGCGCCACGCCCAGGTCGATCACCCGCACGCCGGGCTTGAGGAAGTGGAACTTGTCGTCGATCTCGATGAGCTTGTAGGCCGCCCGGGAGCGATAGCCGTGGGCCCGGGCTTTGGCCGCGAACGGGTCGTTGATCTGGCGCTCCAGCCAGGCCTGGGACGAGGGCGTCCGCTGCTTGGCCGTCTTCAGGCGCGCAGGTTTGGAGCGGCCTTCGTCGCTGCCGCCGGTAGGCAGGCGGACCATCCGTTTGCGAGGGGGCTCGGTCATGCTGGCGCCTTGGTGTTCTCGCCCGTCCGGCGGCGGCGAGGGCCGCGACGGCGACGTCGTCGCCCGCCCTTATCGGACATCAGCGAGATTAGCACGCCTTCGCGCAATCCACGGTCGGCCACCCGCACCCGCGAACACGGCCAGAGCTCCTGCACCGCCTGAAGGATCGCGGCGCCGGCCAGCACGAGGTCTGCCCGGTCCGGACCGATACAGGGCTGCTGCGCCCGCTCGGCCGGGGTCAGGGCCAGCAGCATGTCGGCAGCCCGGTCGCAGTCAGAGCGGGTCATCCAGATGCCGTCCACCCGCGAGCGGTCATAGCGCTCCAGGCCCAGATGCAGTCCCGCCAGGCTGGTGATGGCGCCGGAGGTCCCCACCAGATGGGCCCCATCGGCCTCAAAGACCGGCCGCAGGGACTCAGCCCGCCTAAAGGCGCTAATCTCGGCCTTCACCGCCTCGACCATGGCCCGGAACCACTGCTGGGTTGGGGCGTCGCCCTCAGGAAAGCGCTCGGCCAGGGTGACGACCCCGATCGGAATCGACAGCCAGGCCTTGATCGGGGGAGTCTTGTCGGCCGCCTGGGGCGCGCCGCTGAGATCGACCCAGGACATCTCCGTCGAGCCGCCGCCCACATCCACCACCAGGGCGGCCTGCGCCTCCCGGTCGAGCAGGCCCAGGCAGCCGGCCACCGACAGGCGGGCCTCCTCATGCGGCGTAATGACCTGTAGATTCAGGCCCGTCTCCTCGGCGACGCGGGCCACAAAGGCCTCGCCGTTGGCCGCCGACCGGCAGGCCTGGGTGGCTACGGCGCGCAGCTTGACGACGCGCCGACGGCGCACTTTTTCGGCGCTGACCGCAAGGGCCGCCAGGGCGCGGTCCATGGCCGCATCCGACAGGCGGCCCGTCTGGGACAGACCCTCCCCCAGCCGCACGATTCGCGAATAGGCCTCGACCACCCGGAATCCGCCGGCCGACGGGGTGGCGATCAGCAGCCGGCAATTGTTGGTCCCAAGGTCGAGGGCCGCATAGCAGGGCCCGTCCCTGGTCGTCTTGTCCCGCGCACGCAACCTGGTGTCGGGCGCTCTCGGCGCCTCTGACATGGACCGCCACCTGTCCCTTTACAGCCGGTCAGAAAAGACCGCCGGCTCGTTTCAGAGGCGACTGTAGCAAGCGTACTCGCCCGCCGAAAGGCGTCGCCTTGCGCCACATGACAGGATGATTACGTTCACCTCCCGGTCAGAAAACGTGGTGTACAAACCCCTGTCATGGAACCTCGTCGCGCCAAGTACGCCATTGGTCAGGTGGTCCGGCACAGGATCTTCCCCTTCCGGGGCGTGATCTTTGATGTCGATCCCGAGTTCGCCAACAGCGAGGACTGGTGGCTGTCGATTCCCGTGGATGTGCGCCCCCACAAGGATCAGCCCTTCTACCACCTGCTGGCCGAGAACCAGGAAAGCGCCTACGTGGCCTATGTGTCCGAGCAGAACCTTCTGCCCGATGAGACGGGCGAGCCGGTCGCTCACCCCCAGGCCGCCCTGCTGTTCGATTCCTTCCACGGCGACCACTACACGCTGCGCCCCAGGATCAGCCACTAGGCGCAATTTTTAATCCGCCGATTGACGTTTTCACGTCAAATTCGAACGGATATTTCCCCGCCCCCGGCGCATTCTCTCCCTATGGACGGGAGCCACACTTCATCTGCGCCGCCATCCGGCGCCAGCGCCGACTGGACCATCGACCAGGGCTGGGACACCTATTCCCATGCCGAACACCAGGTCTGGACCACCCTCTATGAGCGCCAGACCGCGCTCCTTCAGGACCGCGCCTGCGAGCCCTTTCTCAAGGGCCTTGCAGCCCTGGACTTGCACGGCGACGGCATTCCTGACTTTCGCCAGATCAACGCCGAGCTGATGAGCCTGACCGGTTGGCAAGTGGTCGCGGTCCCAGGTCTGGTCCCCGACGCCGTCTTCTTCGAGCACCTGGCCAATCGCCGCTTTCCCGCGGGGCGGTTCATCCGCACCCGTGATCAGCTGGACTACCTGCAGGAGCCAGACGTCTTTCACGACGTGTTCGGCCATGTGCCGATGCTCACCGATCCCGTGTTCGCCGACTATATGGCCGCCTATGGCCGGGGCGGCATGCGGGCGCTCAGCAAGGGTCATCTGGCCCACCTCGCCCGCCTCTACTGGCACACGGTGGAGTTCGGCCTGATGCGCACCGACGCCGGTCTGCGCATCTATGGCGCCGGGATCGTCTCGTCCCGGGCGGAGTCGGTGTTCTGCCTGGACGATCCATCGCCCCATCGCCTGGACTTCGACCTCGTCCGGGTGATGCGCACGCCCTACCGGATCGACGACTTCCAGCCGACCTACTTCGTCATCCCCTCGCTGGAGGAGCTGCTGGCCGCCAGTCTGCAGGACTTCGGACCCATCTATGA
>JAHUZY010000247.1 GCA_019264505.1 Phenylobacterium sp.
CCGCCACCCGCTCAAGCCCAGCAAGCTGGGCGACCCGGGCGCCGATGGCGATGTTTGAGAAGATGCAGAAGCCCATGGCCGCGCCGGGCTCCGCATGATGGCCGGGGGGCCGCACGGCGCAGAAGGCGCGCTCGAACTGGCCGGCCGCCACATCGCGCACCGCCGCAGCCACCGCGCCCGCCGCACGCCGCGCCGCCAGCAGGGTGCCGGGCGACATCACGGTGTCTTCGTCCAGGCGGGTCAGGCCAGCCCGCGGCGCGGCGGCGAAGATGCGCTCCACATAGTCCGCGTCATGCACCAGCAGCAGGTCGGCCAGCTCGGCCTGGGGCGCGTCGCGGGGTTCGAAGTCCAGGCCGTCCTGCGCCTCCAGGGCCTCGATGACCGCGGCCAGCCGTTCCGGGCGCTCCGGATGGGTGGCGCCGGGGCGGTGGTCGAGCATGTCCTCATGGGTGTAGAGGCCGATCATGCCGCCATACTAACGGACCCCTGAGCCTTGGGAATGCAAGACGTGATCATCCGCCGCGCCCATGCGGACGATATTCAGACCCTGGCGGAGGTGGGACGCGCCACCTTCACCGAAACCTTCGGCCACCTCTATCCGCCTGAAGACCTGGGGGCCTTCCTCAACGCCGCCTATGGGACGGCCTATCTGGCCGAGGCGCTCGCTGATCCGGACCGCGCCCTCTGGCTCGCAGAACTGGAGGGACAGGCGGTGGGCCACGCCCTGGCCGGCCCTTGTGACCTGCCCCATCCCGCGGTCGGCCCGGGGTCGCTGGAGGTGAAACGCCTCTATCTGCGCAAATCGGTCCAGGGCGGCGGACTGGGAGCGAGACTCTTCGAGGCCGTCCTGGCCTGGCTGGAGCGTGACGGACCCCAGGATTTATGGCTCGGCGTGTGGTCGGACAACCATGGGGCGCAGCGGTTCTACCGCAGGTACGGGTTCAGCCCAGTGGGGGAGTATGGCTTCCCTGTAGGCGCCACGGTCGACCGGGAGTTCATTTTTCGGCGCATGGGATAGATTTTCTACGCTTCCTGTCACATTTGCTCGCCATATGCCCCGAGCCGTGGCGTCAAACCGACCGCATTGGTGGATTATTGCTGAGAATTAACGCCAGTCGCTTTGACGCGGGCCACGCGTTCGGGGCATTTAGGCGCCTGTCATTTCTGCGCGGAAGGACGTCGGTTGGATGCTGAGAATTGGCTATGTTCGCCTGCGTGACGCTCGCTCGTCCGAGGATACCGCGGTCCTGAAACAGCTGGGCTGCCACGTCGTGCGCGCCGAGGAGCCGGCGGCGCCCGGCGGCGACGAAACCGCAGTCCTCTATTCCATTCTCGACTTCATCGGCGAAGGCGACCAGCTGGTGGTCACACGTCTGGATCAACTGGGACACTCCACACGTAACGTGCTTCGCGTCATCGACCGGCTGGAGGCGCGCCACGCCAGCCTGTTCATCGTGGAGCCAGACCTGACCACCGACGGCGAGGGCGGCCGGGCCTTGAGAGCCGCCCTGAAGGCGGTGGCGGCGGTGGAGCCCGCCTGGGCCGGCCGCAAGCGCCGCAGCGCGCCGGCGCCGGAAGACATTCGCGCCCTGCAGCAGGCCGGCGTGGGCCCTGTGGAGATCGCCCGGCGCCTGGGCGTCTCGCGCATGACCGTCTGGCGCAAGCTCCGGGCGATGGAAGCCTAGTCGCGAGCGAGGCCGACCAGGGTCTCCCTCGCCACCGGATGGCTGACCACTCTTGCGGCAAATTCGCGCAACGGCGCCAAAGTTACCCGAATCGAGTTCGGCGAACGTTGTAACCTTCCTGTTACAGCGTAGCTTGCGTCCCGGAGTTGGGGGCAGGCATGAACGATCAGGTAAACGCCCTGGCCCAGGCGGCGGGCCTGGCGGCGCGCGGCGGGCGATGGCAGGAAGCCGAGGGCCTCTGGGCGCAGGTTCTCAAACTGGCGCCCCAGCATCCGCAGGCCCTCTACAGTTTTGGCGTTCACGCCTTCCAGCGGGCCGATTTCAGCACGGCGATCGAGTACCTTCGCGCCGCCCACATGGCTGCGCCGAACGACCCCCTCGTGCTGATGACCACCAGCGTGGTCTGGCGGGAGAAGGGGGACGCCGAAAACGAGTGGTCGGCCATCAACGCCTGCCTCGCGATCGACCCCTACTTCCTGCCAGGTCTGCTGAGCAAGGCCGCCTTTCTGGAGCGCCAGAACCGGCCCCGCGCCGCAGCCACGGTTTACCGGGACGCCCTGAAAGTCGCCCCTCCTCCGTCCCATTGGCCCGACGCGTTACGTCCCCAACTGTTGCACGCTCAGGAGCGGGTTACCGCCCATGCCGAAGCCTTCGCCGCCTATCTGGAAACTGAACTCGCCGCGCCGCGGGCTGCGCTCGAAGCGGCCGTCGTCGGTCGCTGGGCGGAGTCGGCCGCCATCATGACGGGCCGGATTCAGGCCTTCAGATCTGAATGCAATCAGCTGACGGCGCCGCGGCTGCCGGCGATCCCCTTCTTCGACCGGGCCGACTTCTCCTGGGTCGCCGACCTTGAGGCCGCCACGCCCCTGATCCGGGAAGAACTGCTGGCGGTTCAGCACACCGAACAGGAACGCTTCTCGCCCTATGTCGCCTACAATCCCGGCGAGCCCGTCAATCAGTGGGTCGAGCTGAATCACTCTGACCGCTGGAGCACCTATGCGCTCTGGCGGAGCGGACAGCCTGTGGTCGAGAACCTCGCCAGATGTCCCGCCACGGCTCGAGCGCTGGAGGCTGTCGAAATGGCGGAGATCGGCGGCCTCTGTCCCAACGCCATGTTCTCCGTCCTGGCGCCGCACACCCAGATCCCGCCTCACCACGGAGAGACCAACGCCAGACTGGTGGTCCACCTGCCCCTCATCGTGCCCGAAGGCTGCACCTACCGCGTCGGCTTCGAGCGGCGGGGCTGGACGGAGGGCGAGGTGCTCATCTTCGACGACACGATCGAGCATGAAGCGCGCAATGATGGCGACCTACCCCGCACGGTGCTGATCTTCGATGTGTGGAACCCCCTGCTGTCGCTGGCCGAACGGGAAATGGTCAAGGCCATGACCAAGGCCGCCCGGGAGTTCAACAGCGAGGCCTGAACCGGCGGCGGATCAGCCCTCCGACATGGCGAAGTCACCGACTTTCGCGGTCGCAGGCGCTGGACATCGGGGCGTCGCCGCCCCATCCTCTGCAGTCAAACGTCTGTTCGTCCCGCTGTTTGGGAAGGCCTGCCCCATGTTTCTGCAATTTTTCACCGAGCTGCGCCAAGCCAAGGTCCCAGTGTCCTTGAAAGAGTACCTCATGCTGATGGAGGGGCTCGACAAGATGGTCATCGAGCGGTCGGTCGAGGACTTCTACTACCTGTCGCGGGCAGCCCTCGTGAAGGACGAGAAGAACATCGACCGGTTCGACCAGGTGTTCGGTCACGTCTTCAAGGGCCTGGAAAAGGTGGACGGGGTCGGCACGGCCGACATTCCCGCCGAGTGGCTCGAAAAGATCAGCGAGAAGTTCCTCACCGAAGAGGAAAAGGCGCAGATCGAGGCCATGGGCGGCTTCGACAAGCTCATGGAGGCGCTCGCCGAGCGCATGAAGGAGCAGAAGGAGCGCCACGAGGGCGGCAACAAGATGATCGGCACCGGCGGCACCTCGCCCTTCGGCGCCAACGGCTATCACCCTGAAGGCATCCGCATCGGCCAGGACAAGGGTCGCCACGGCAAGGCGATCAAGGTCTGGGACAAGCGCGAGTACAAGAACCTCGACGACTCCGTCGAGCTTGGCACCCGCAACATCAAGGTCGCCCTGCGCCGTCTGCGTAAATGGGTTCGCGATGGCGCCACCGAGGAGCTGGACATGTCCGGCACCATCCGCGGCACGGCGGAGAAGGGCTATCTCGACATCCACATGCGGCCCGAGCGCCGCAACAAGGTGAGCGTGCTCATCTTCTTCGATGTCGGCGGGTCCATGGACGCCCACATCAAGATCTGTGAGGAGCTGTTCTCGGCGGCCCGCTCAGAGTTCAAGAACATGGAGTTCTACTACTTCCACAACTGCCTCTATGAGACCGTATGGAAGGACAACCGCCGCCGCCATGCCGAGAAGCTCAACACCTTCGATGTGCTGCACAAGTACTCCAGCGACTACAAGGTGATCTTCGTCGGCGACGCCACCATGAGCCCCTATGAGATCACCTATCCGGGGGGTTCGGTGGAGCACTGGAACGAGGAAGCCGGCGCGGTGTGGATCGATCGGGTGGCCCAGATCTATGAGCACATGGTCTGGCTGAACCCGACCGCCGAGCGCCACTGGGCGCACACCCCCTCGGTGGAGGTGATGAAGCAGCTGGTGAATGATCGCATGTATCCCTTGACGCTCGAGGGCCTGGACAAGGCCATGCGCGAGCTGGCGCGGTAGGGTTTGGGATTACCTGCGGCGCCGTCCGTCTCCGGCTGATAGGCTGGAGAACGGACGTTTGAGAATCGCATGACCGAAGCCGTACCCCCATCGCCGCCGCAGCCCGAAGCGGACATGCAGGAAGCCGCCACCAAGGCGGCGGTCTTCTGCGCGGCCGAGCGGCTGTTCGCCCTGCACGGCTTCCAGAACGTCTCGGTGCGCGACATCACCGCCGAGGCGGGCGTGAACCTAGCCTCGGTGAACTACCATTTCGGCTCCAAGGACGGGCTGCTGTTCGAGATCTTCCGCCGGCGCACCGCCGAGCTGAACCGCGAGCGGGCCCGGATGCTGCACGAGGCCAATGATCGCCATGGCGGCAAGCCGCCGGTGCGCGACATCCTCGAGGCCCTGTTCGCCCCGCCCCTGAAGTGGGCCGATCCGGCCGGCGACCGGCGCATCTCCGTCCAGTTCATCATCCGCGCCCGCAGCGAGGGCACCGCCCAGATGCGCGACGTACTGCAGAACGACGTCTCGCACCTGCGCCGGTTCGCCGACGCCCTGATCGCGGCCCGGCCGGAGCTGGCCCTGGAGGACGTCTATTGGCGGCTGCACTTCTGCCTGGGCATGGTGCACAATAACCGCTTCGCCGAGTTCGACAGGCTGCACCACCTGTCCGATGGCCTGACCCGCGAGCAGGACGCCGATGGCCTGCTCAGCCGCATGCTGGACTTCGCCGAAGCCGGGTTCCTGGCGTGAGCGGCGGGCCGCGCGTCACCCATGTGGCGAGCCGGCCGGGACACAGCTTTTCCAAGACATTGCAGGACGCCATCACCCTGGTCGCCGGTCTTGGCGTCGAGGGCGACGGCCATGCCGGCGCGACCGTTCAGCACCGCTCGCGGGTCGCCCGGGACCCGACCCAGCCCAACCTGCGGCAGGTTCATTTGATCGCCGGCGAACTGCATGACGAGCTGAACGCCGCGGGCTTCGAGCTTGGCCCCGGCGATCTGGGGGAGAACCTCACCACCCGGGGGATTGATCTCATCGCGCTGTCGGCAGGAACGAAGTTGTACCTGGGCGCGGGCGCAGTGATCGAGGTCACCGGCCTGCGCAATCCCTGCATCCAGCTCGACCGTTTCCGGCCCGGCCTGATGGCCGCCTGCCTCAGCCGCGACGCCGAGGGCCGGCTGGTGCGCAAGGCCGGGGTCATGGGGATCGTTTTGACCGGCGGGGTGGTGAAGCCGGGCGACGCCATCAGGATCGTAACGCCCGCCGTCTTTCGCGCCCTGGAGAAGGTCTAGCCCTCCCCCGCCAGGGACCAGGCGAGCCTCAGGTCTTCGATGAACTGCCCTTCGGCCCGGGCCTTGGCCTCAGCGTCCGGAACCCGCAGCAGATAGGACGGGTGCCAGGTGACCACCGCCTGGGCCTGATCCTCCAGTTGCAGAGCCTGGCCTCGCACCTTGCTGATCGGCGCGGCCTTACCCAGCACCGCCCGGGCCGCCGTGGCGCCCAGGGCCACGATCACCCGCGGACGGACCAGCCGCCGCTCGGCGTCCAGCCACCAGCGGCAGGCCTCGATCTCGGGCGCCTCCGGGGTCTTGTGGATCCGCCGTTTGCCCCGCAGCTCATGCTTGAAGTGCTTCACCGCATTGGTGACATAGGCCTCCCGCCGGGGGACGCCGGCGGCCGCCAGGGCGCGGTCGAACACCTGGCCCGCAGGCCCCACGAAGGGACGACCGGCCAGGTCCTCCTGATCCCCGGGCTGCTCGCCCACGATCATCAGCCGCGCTTGCGCCGGGCCTTCTCCAGCCACCCCTTGCGTCGCATCGCGCCACAGCGGGCAGCGGCGGCAGGCGTCGACCCCGGCGGCCACCGCCTCCAGACTGGTGGGCGCCGCGCCATCGAAGGGGGCGTCGCGGCTGGCCCTCAGGGCGGCCCGCACGATTCGGCGGGCGGGTTCGGAGGGGGCCGTCTCGACCATCTGGGTGGTCCGATCTCCTGCGGCGCGGGTCATCTCCGGAATGAGCGCGGCCTCGGGCAGGTTGCGCCAGTAGCGCTTGGGCATTTCCCGCACCATGGTCGCCGTCCGCAGTCGGGCCGGATTGAAGGTCGAGGCGTAATAGGTCCGCCAGTAGGCCTCAAGATCATCGCCAGCCGGCGCATCAGCCGGATCGGCGCCCGGCGTGAAGCTCAGCGCCTGCCGGTCCC
>JAHUZY010000302.1 GCA_019264505.1 Phenylobacterium sp.
GGCGACCCGCCCCGCCGGGTCCGCGGCGCCGCGGAAGTGGGCGAGCGATGAGGTGGCGAACACCAGCTGACGGGAAAAGCCCAGCTCATCGAGGGCGCGCTTGCGCTCCTGCGCGTCGAAGGCGCCATAGGCGATCCAGCCCTTGGGCCCGTCCACCAGCTTCTCGGCGGCCTTTTTCGCGGCGTCTGGATCATCAGCGCGGGCGCGGGCGGCGGCCACCTGGGTTTCGATCCGCTCGGCCGATTTGCGCGCCTTGAGGTGATCCAGCAGCGGCCCCTCCGCGTGGGGGATCAGCCAGTCGCCCGGCTCCATCACATGGCTGTCGGCGTCGTGAAAGACGCGGCCGCTGGCATAGGGGGCCATGGGGTTTCCTCTGTCGTGTTCTTTTTGACGAAGACACCAATACATAAGACCGACCGGGGTGCAACCGTCGGGCGATGGCCGGGATGGAGCCCTGCCAAGGCCTCCTTGTTGACGATCGCACCAATCAAATCTACCCAAGACTCCATGACTGAACTCGACGATCTGCGCGCCGTCGCCCGCGCCTGGGTGGCTGAGAACTTCCCGCGGGAACTGGCTGGCCGGGCGCCGGTCATGGGGCAGCAGGACGCGGCCGCCCCCGAGGCGATCGAAACCTGGAAGACCCGCCTGTGCGCCCAGGGCTGGGGCGTCCCCACCTGGCCGCGCGAATATGGCGGCGGCGGGCTCTCCCCAGCCGGCGCGCGCGTGGTCCGCGAAGAGATCCGCAGGGCGGGCGGCTGGAACCCCATCGGCTGGTCCATGGGGGTGCGCATGTTCGGCCCCACCTTGCTGGAATATGGGACCGAGGCGCAAAAGGCGCGGCACCTTCCGCCCATCGCCCGCGGGGAGACCCGCTGGTGCCAGGGCTATTCGGAGCCGGGCGCCGGTTCGGACCTGGCGTCCCTGCAGACGCGGGCTGAGGACGGCGGCGACCACTTCCTGGTCAATGGCCAGAAGATCTGGACGTCGGGGGCGCAATACGCCGACTGGTGCTTCTGCCTGGTCCGCACCGACACCAGCAAGAAGCATGAGGGCATCAGCTTCCTGATGATCGATATGAGGTCGCCCGGGATCGAGGTGCGCCCGATCCGGCTGATCTCGGGCTCCTCGCCCTTCTGTGAGACCTTTTTCACCGATGTGAGGGTCCCCAAGGCGAACCTGCTGGGGCCACTCAATGGCGGTTGGACGGTGGGCAAGCGCCTGCTGCAGTACGAACGCCAGCGCAGCGAGGACGCCCCGGCGCGGCCCGGGGAGGGCCGGCCGCTGAACGAGGTGGCGGTTGAGAGTCTCGGCCTCGACGGCTCCGGACGCCTGGCCGATGGCGACCTGCGCCGACGTCTGACCGAGCACCTGATGGACAGGAAGCTGCTGCGTCTGACCATGGATCGCGCTGCGGCCGAAGCGAAGGGCGCCGGGCCGAGCGCAGCGACCTCGATCCTGAAGAACGTCTCCTCGGCGGTGAACCAGACGCGCGCTGAACTGCTGCTGGAGATCTATGGCCACGGCGGCCTGGGCTGGGAGGGGGAGGGCTTCGAGCCCGACGCCCTGGCCAACACCCGCGAATGGCTCTCGGGCAAGGCCTCGACCATCTATGCCGGCTCCTACGAGATCCAGAACAACATCATATCCAAGCGCATCCTGGGTCTGCCCGATCCGGCCGGCGCGGCGGCGGCCTGACATCACAAGACAACAAACCCAGGGGACGAGATGGACTTCATCGGAGAGAAGACCGCCGACGGCGTCACGCGGCGGGAGTTCCGGCTGCAGGTGGGCGGTGACACGGTGCCGGGCTGCGTCTGGGCGCCGGAGGGGGCCAAGGGCTCACGGCCGCTCATCCTGTTGGGCCACGGGGGCTCGCAGCACAAGAAGGCGGCCAATATCGCCGGCGCCGCCATCACCCACGCCCAGACCCTGGGTTACGCCACCGTGGCCATCGATGCGCCGGGGCACGGCGATCGCATCACCCGCGAGCAGGCGGAGAAGGCGCGCGCCGCAGCATTGGCGGCCGGCCGCGCCGCCCAGGAAGGCAAGCGCCCCGAGGGCGGCGAGCGCCCGAAAATCACCCGCGACCCCGACACCGTCGCCAAGGTTACCGCCGAATGGAAGGCGACTCTGGACGCGGCCCAGGGGCTCGACTTCATCGGATCAGACCACAAGGTCGGCTATTGGGGCGTCTCCATGGGGACCCGCTTTGGCGTGCCCTTCGTCGCCGAGGAGCCTCGGGTCGCCTGCGCCATCTTCGGCCTGTTCGGCGCATTTCCAGGACTGGAAGATCACAAGGCCGCCGCCGAGCAGATCCAGATCCCCGTGATGTTCGTCTACCAGTGGGAGGATGAGCTGATGAAACGGGACCAGGGGATCGCCCTGTTCGACGCCTTCGGCTCGACCGAAAAGACCATGCACATCAATCCGGGCCGGCATGTGGAAATCCCGGCGCATGAGAGAGACTCCTGGCTGGCCTTCTGGAAGCGTCACCTGGAGCCGGCCTGACCTCACCGCCCCCCATCTGAGATTCGCCAGGGCGGGAGACCGGCCAGGAGGGCTGCGAGGGTCAACTGGGCGAGTTCCGGTGGGACACCCGTCGCGCACAGGTCTTCGAACAACCGCTCTGGTCCAACCTCCGCCAGCCGCGCGGCCAGCCGGGCGCCTTGCGCCTCGTCCCGGGTGTCGATGACAGGCCCCGTCCGGCCCTCGCTCAGGGTGATCTGCCGATCGCCCAGCCGGGCGGTCTCGGCCGGATCGTGGGTGACGTAGAGGATCGGGATGGCGAGGTCGCTGTGCAGGCGTTCCAGATAGGGCAGCACCTCGGCCTTGCGCGCCCGGTCGAGACTGGCCAGGGGCTCGTCCATCAGCAGCAGGCGCGGCTGGGACAAGAGCGCCCGGCCAATGGCCACCCGCTGACGCTCGCCGCCAGACAGCCGCGCCACGCCCCGCTCAAGCAGGTGGTCCAGGCCCAGAAGGTCAACCACCTGATCGAGGGTGATCCGCTGTTCGTCCCGGGTCCGCTGAAATCCGAACAGCAGATTGCGCCGCACCGACAGGTGGGCCAGCAGGCTGGCCTCCTGGAAGACATAGCCCACCGGACGCTGATGGGCGGGGAGGAAGCGCACCTCGTCCTGCCAGACCTCGCCCTCGACGACGAGGCGCCCGGGTAGCCGCTCCAGACCGGCCACGCAGCGCAGCAGGGTGGTCTTGCCGCAGCCCGAGGGTCCAAACAGCACCGTGACGCCAGCCGCCGGCGTGTTGAGCTCGGCGTCGAGGGTGAAGTCGCCAAGCTGGCCACTGAACCTCGCTTCGATCCGGCCAAGGGCGCGGCTCATGGGCGCAGCCGCCCGGTCCGCCGCTCGATCAGCAGCAGGCTCAGCATGACGGCGAAGGCGAAGACCAGCAGCAGGCCGGCCAGCTGGTGGGCCCTGTCCCATTCCAGGGCCTCGACCAGCCTGTAGATCTCGATGGAGAGGACCTCGGTCTCGCCGGGAATGCCGCCGCCGATCATCAGCACCACCCCAAACTCCCCGATGGTGTGGGCGAAGGTCAGGATCGCCGCCACGAGAAAGCCCGGGCGGGCGAGCGGCAGGGCGACGCTGAAAAAGGCGTCCATCGGCGAGGCGCGCAGGGTGGCGGCCACCTCAAAGGGGCGCTCCCCGATGGCCTGGAAGGCGTTGCGGATCGGCTGCACCGCGAAGGGCAGGGAGTAGATGATCGAGCCGATGACCAGGCCCTCGAAGGTGAAGGCCAGGGTGCGTATCCCAAACGGCTGAAGCGGCGCCATCAGCGGGCTGTCAGGACCCAGGGCCAGCAGCAGATAGAAGCCCAGCACCGTCGGCGGCAGGACGATGGGCAGGGCCACCACCGCGCCGACGATCTCCTTCCACCAGGCCTGGCTGCGGGCCAGCCACCAGGCCACCGGCGTGGCCAGGATCAGCAGGAGGACCGTGGTGATCCCCGCCAGCTTGACGGTCAGCCAGATGATCTCACCCATGGCTCAACCGACCTCATAGCCGTAGCGCCGGATGATCGCCCGGGCCTCTGGCCCTTTGAGGAAGACCATGAAGGCTCTCGCGGCCGCATTGTCGGCGCCCCGCTTCAACAGGACCGCCTGCTGATCGATGGGGCTGTGGTGGGACGCCGGCACGATCCAGCGAGAGCCGCGATTGTGGCCCACGACCTGGGACAGGGCCACGAAGCCGAGTTCGGCCGCGCCGGTGTCGGTGAACTGGT
>JAHUZY010000318.1 GCA_019264505.1 Phenylobacterium sp.
AGGGATCCTGGGCACAAGGCCCAGGATGACGGCTGAGGGGGCGGGTTTGAGCCGTTTGGTTCTTTAGCCCGCCGCAGGCGCCTTCAAAGGGGCGACACAAAGCGCGAAGGACACGAAGGCGGGGCCGCCACCCCTTTGTGCCCTTCGCGAACCTTCCTGTCCTTCGTATCCCCTCTTTTTCTGGCGCTGCGCGCCGCGCCCAGGCTTGCCTCTCGTCCAAGGCTCGGCTTTCTGAGCGCACAGGTCGCAACAAGACGGCCAAACCTCCGAGGACACCAGGACCCCCCATGACCGAGACCGCCGCCAAACCCTGGCCCGTCATGTCCATTGATGAGGCCCATGCGCAGCTCACCGCGCCGGGCCAGCGCTTCGAGCTGGATGAGGCGGTCATCGACGGGATCCCCACCAAGGTCTGGAAGAACGCCCCGCCGACCCTGCGGGACGTGCTCCTCAACGGCCGGGCCTTCGGCGACCGGGAATTCCTGGTTCATGAGGACGAGCGGGCCAGCTTCGAGGCCTTCACCCGGGCGGTGATCACGCTCGCCCACCAGCTGCAGGCCGATGGGGTGAAGCCCGGGGACCGGGTGGCGCTCGTCATGCGCAACCTGCCGGAGTGGCCGGTGGCCTTCTTCGCCGGCGCCATCGTCGGCGCGGTGGTCACGCCCCTGAACGCCTGGTGGACCGGGCCTGAGCTGGAGTTCGGCCTCTCCGATTCCGGCGCCAAGGTCGCCCTGGTGGACGATGAGCGGCTGGGACGAATTCTCGAGCATCTGAACGCCTGCCCTGACCTGACGCGCGTCTATGTGACCCGCGCCCGTGATCTGCCCGCTGATCCGCGCCTGGCCCGGCTGGAGGACGTCATCGGGCCGGTGAACAGTTGGGGTGACCTGCCCGACCAGCCCCTGCCCGATGTGGCCCTGGCGCCCGACGATGTGGCGACGATCTTCTACACGTCGGGCACCACGGGGAAGCCCAAGGGGGCGCTCGGCACCCACCGCAACCTGACGGCCAACATCATGGCCAGCGCCTGCGCCGCAGCCCGCGGCGTCCTGCGCCGGGGCGAGCCGATCCCTGAGCAGGACCCCCACAAGCTGCCGCAACGGGCCTTTCTGCTGGTGGTGCCCATGTTCCACGTCACCGGCTGCAACGCGACCCTGTCGCCGGCCATCAATTCGGGCTCCAAGCTCGTGCTGATGCGCAAGTGGGAGCCGGTGGAGGCCATGGGCCTGATCGAGAAGGAGCGCGTCACCAATACCGGCGGCGTGCCGACCATCGCCTGGCAGCTGATCGAGCATCCGGCCCGCAAGGACTTCGACCTGTCGTCCCTGACCACCGTGGCCTATGGCGGCGCCCCGTCCGCACCCGACCTGGTGCGCAAGATCGTCGAGACCTTCCCGGGCTCGGCGCCCTCCAACGGCTGGGGCATGACCGAGACCTCGGCCACCTGCACCACCAATATCGGCCGCGACTATGAACACCGCCCCGACAGCTGCGGGGTGGCCCCGCCGCCGTGCGAGCTGAAGATCGTCGATCCCGCCGACGGCGTCACCGAACTGCCGGTGGGCAAGGTGGGCGAGCTGTGGGCCAAGGGGCCAAACATCGTCAAAGGCTACTGGAACCGGCCTGAGGCCACGGCCGAGACCTTCGTGGACGGCTGGGTTCGCACCGGCGACCTGGCCTACCTGGACGAGGAAGGCTTCTGCTTCATCGTCGACCGGGCCAAGGACATGCTGATCCGCGGGGGCGAGAACATCTACTGCGTGGAGGTGGAGAACGTCCTCTACGACCATCCCGATGTGATGGACGCCGCCCTGATCGGCCTGCCCCACCGGACGCTCGGCGAAGAGCCCGCCGCCGTGGTTCACCTGAAGCCCGGCGGGACGGCGACGGAAGAAGAGCTGCGCGCCTTTGTCCGCGCGCGGCTGGCGGCCTTCAAGGTCCCGGTGAAGGTGGCCTTCTGGCCCGAAACCCTGCCGCGCAACGCCAATGGCAAGATCATGAAACCGGAGCTGAAGGCCGCCTTTGCGGTGGAGGCCTGAGGGGCGCCGACTTGGAGCCGGGCTCTCGGGCGCCTAAATGGCGAGCAGAGGTCCCCATGGGCCGACGAGAACGCAGATGACCACGACCCCGGACACCGACGCCGCCGCCACTGAGCGGGCGGTGAGCCCCATCGAAGACATCATCGAGGAAGCCCGCCAGGGTCGGCCCTATATCCTGGTGGACGCCGAGGACCGGGAGAATGAGGGGGATGTGATCATCCCCGCCCAGTTCGCCACCCCGGCCCAGATCAACTTCATGGCCCGGCACGCCCGGGGCCTGATCTGCCTGTCGATCACCGCCGAGCGGGCGCGGGCCCTGCGCCTGCCCCCCATGACCGCCGACAATGGCTCAGGTCACGGCACAGCCTTCACGGTGTCGGTCGAGGCCCGCGAGGGGGTGACCACCGGCATCTCCGCCCACGACCGGGCCCACACCATCGCCGTGGCCGTGGACCCCACCAAGGGGCCGGACGACATCGTCTCGCCGGGCCACGTCTTCCCGCTGGTGGCCAAGCCTGGCGGCGTGCTGGTCCGCGCCGGTCACACCGAAGCGGCCGTCGACATCTCCCGCCTGGCGGGCCTCAACCCGGCCGGCGTCATCTGCGAGATCATGCGCGATGATGGGACCATGGCCCGCCTGCCCGACCTGATCGACTTCGCCCGCCTGCACGGGTTGAAGATTGGAACGATCGCCGACCTGATCGCCTATCGCCGCCGCACCGAGCGGCAGGTGGAGCGGGTGCTGGAGGCGCCGTTCGAGAGCGCCCACGGCGCCTTCCGCATGGTGATCTATCGCAACATCCTCGATCACACCGAGCATGTGGTGCTGACCAAGGGCCGCATCGCCGCCGACCGGCCGACCCTGGTGCGGATGCACCGGGTAGACTTCGCCGCCGACCTGCTGGGCGCCATCGGCCCCCGCCGTGACCACGTCCCCCAGGCGCTCAAGGCCCTGGCCGAGCATGATGGCGCAGGCGTGGCCGTATTCATCCGCGACTCCAACCCCGCCGGCCTGTCGGAGCGCTACGGCCAGGACGGCGCAGCCGCCGCCCCGGCCAATATCCTGCGCGACTACGGGGTAGGCGCCCAGATCCTGCTGGACTTGGGCGTCCGCGACCTGGTGCTGCTGAGCAACGCCGACACAACTCTACCTGGCTCGGCGGGCTATGGGCTGCGGATCCTTGGGCGGCGGGCGCTCTGAGCCTGCTCGGACACCTCAGACCAAGTCCACGCACCTGCGACAAACTGGCGGGGTGCTGGCTCGGATTTTGTTAATCCCTGGAGCAGCACAAGAGGACGCCTTCGCTCTATAGGACAGTCCCGGTGCGCCTCTTCAATAGACTTCCCGTCTCGACGAAACTTCTAGTTGCGTTCAGCGTGGTGCTCGCGATCTCGCTGAGCGCCTCGGCGGTCTCTTTCCTGGGGTCTCAAAAGGTAGAGAAGGCGACCGGTTGGAATACACACACCTATAAGGTGTTGGCCACGGTCGAAGACGTCGGCACGGGAATGGTCGACCAAGAAACCGGCGTGCGCGGCTATCTGCTGTCGGCCAATGAGGACTTTCTTGAGCCCTACTATGGCGGTCTGACGCGCTACGGCGCCGCGGTGGAAGAACTGCAGACTCTCACCGCCGACAATGCGGAGCAGCAGGCGAGGATTGCGGCCCTGAAGGCGCTGGCCGATCGCTGGCGAACGGAGGTGGCCGAGGTCGAGATCAGCATGATGCAGGATCCGGCCACGATTGAGGCGGCCCGCGCCCTGGAAGCCTCCGCTGCGGGCAAGGAATCTATGGACGGCGTGCGCGCCCTGCTGGCCGAGATCAAGGCGGTCGAAACGGCCCTGCTGGCCGAGCGCGCGGCCCAACGGGATCGTGACGCCGCCAGCGCGCGTCAGGTCCTGATTTTGGGAGGTCTACTGGCGGCGCTCGCCTCGGTGGGCATGTGGTTCCTGCTCTCGCGCACGATCGGCGCCCCCGTGTCGAGCCTGACTCAGGTCATGCGGCGCCTGGCAGAAGGTGACAATACGGTCGACATCCCAGCCACAGATCGGACCGACGAGATCGGCGCCATGGCTGGCGCCGTCCAGACCTTCAAAGAGGCGGCCATCGAGAAGCTCCGCCTGGAGGGCATGAGCGCCGAACAGGCCAAGGCCGTGGAAGAGGAACGACGGCGGGCCGAGGCCGCGAAGGCCGCACTGGCCAAGGAACAGGCCCGAGTCGTCGAGTC
>JAHUZY010000366.1 GCA_019264505.1 Phenylobacterium sp.
GCCTGCGCTCCGAACTGCATCATCCATCGTCGAAGCACCGGGTCTCGCGGAGACCCAACTCCCGGACCACCTCACCAACCGACAGGCCGCTCGAGGCCACACGATCAACAGCCTCCCGCTTGAAGGCCTCCGGAAACACCCGGCGCGTACCACTCATCTGACACTCCTCTCCAGCTCCGAAAAGCTAGCATGGGTGTCCACCAAAACGAGGGAGGATCATGCCAGAACCGTCACGCATCCGCGCCAATTTGGTCACTCGACGCTGGCACGGTCTTTAACTCATCATACCGGTCGCACAGGCGCCGTCAGCGATCGCTTGATCCTCCGCTTCCGCCGGTGCCTGGGCAAGTGGGGCAATCGATGTCCTGTTCAGCGTTTATCGAACCCAGGACGGCCTCGATGGCGGCGAACAGCTGGTGTGCTTCGACCGGTTTGTTGACAAAGGCCTGCATTCCGGCGGATCGACATTGGTCGACGTGGTCGACGGCCGAAGACGCCGTCAGCGCGACAACGGGTGTGTTTCGATTCATCCCGTTCGAACCTCTTAGTCGCCTCACTGCTTCCACGCCGCCCATTACCGGCATGTTCATATCCATTAGCACGACATCGAATTCGTTGATCGACAAGAGTTCCAAGGCGGCCTGACCGTCTTTGGCGGTGACAATCCGGCCGCAGAAAGGCCGCAACATCAGACTAAACGCTTTGCGATTGATCTCATGATCGTCGACTATCAAGACCCTGAGATCCATGCTGGGCGCTACCGGTTGCTCGCAATCCTCCCGCTCGACGGCCCCCTCAAGCCTCGTGTGCGGTAGTCGCAATGAAAAGGTGGTGCCGTCGCCTGCGAGGCTTTTCACCGTCAGGTCCCCACCCATGAGCTTCGCTAGCTGCCGACTGATGTTCAGTCCAAGCCCGGTGCCGCCATGCGTACGAGCCGTGCTCGCCTCCAGTTGCTCAAATGCGTTAAAGAGGCGTTCGAGCTGGCGGGGGGGTATTCCAGGTCCAGTGTCAGTCACCTCGACCTGCAGGAATTCCCCATGGGGTTGCGTAGAAGTTATGACGCGCACCGCAACTGCGCCATCGTCGGTGAACTTTATTGCATTCGAAAGCAGATTGTTGAGAATCTGTCGAAGTCGGAAGGGGTCACCCCGAGCCCAGCCAAGGCTGGGCCCAGTCTCCAGTTGGAGTGAAATCCCCTTCTTGCGCGCCGCGGCGGACCAGAATTTTAGGGTGTCTTCCACCAGTGACTGAAGGTCATAGGGGACCTCTTCAATCGTCAGTCGGCCCGCTTCTATCTTGGACATGTCGAGTAGGTCGTTGAGCAGGCTGTTCATCATACGGGCGGAGTCAAGGATGAGGCGTGCGCTTAGACGATCGCAAGCGCTGCGTGACCGACCCTCTAGTTCGGCCGCGCCTGCCAGAACGGCGCTGAGTGGCGTGCGAAGTTCATGGCTGACCATCGCTACAAAGGCCGACTTTGCGGCGGTGGCGGCTTGCGCTAGCGCATTGGCCTCACGCTCGGCCGCCAGGGTATTCTGATAGAGGCGCCAGGCCAACAGTGCAGCTGTAATGTTCAACCCCGCCGTCATAGCAAAGGCGGCAGCTTGACCGGGCGACGCGCCGAGAGGCATGGCGAGCAGAGATAGAACGATAAAGTAACCGATCTGCGGCAGGAGGGCGGCAACGAATACCGGGCGACAACCGACGCTGGTCAGAACGGCGTTCAGTATCGCGCCGGACACCCACAGCGCGCCGCAGGCCGCTCCCCAGGGTCCGCCGAAAACGGCCGCGACGATGCCAACCGAACCGAAAATCACTCCATTGACCGCCACAACCGCAAGGGCTGCGGTCCGCCAGCGCGTGTGCGCCATCCGTTGCTGAATCAGTGCGCGGGGAAAGACCCACACTTCAATCGCTTGTAACAGGAAGTAGCCGATCACCCCCGCCATCACGGTCATGAAGGAGCCTGTGAACACAGCGTAGACTGGAGCGACAATCGCTGGCAAAAGCAGGCGCATGGCGATTTGTCGCCGGCGGGTCGAAAGAACTGCAGCGAACTGTTGATGGCTTTCCAACTGAAAATTCGCCCTTCGCGTCGCCCAGTCGCCCATTACAGAATTGTAGCGCACGACGGTACTTGTACCACGACGGTACGTGTACATTACTCTATACTTGATTAATTGCGCCGGGAATTGCGGACTTCGCTTTGTAACGGCCGCAATGCTGGGCTCAAACGACGGGCGACCCTAAAAAGAGCGCTCAGGGTTTGACCTGGGAACCCCGGCGCTCCGCTGGCCGCGGTGGCTCGCGATCACCGAGTAATCCTGTAAGGTACGCCTGTGCGGTACGATTGAGAACGGTTGCCTCCCTTGAATGCGCTCATTGACCTCGGGCAGTTCTTCGCCGAGGGGCGAAAGCCTGCCCGAGGTGATCAGGGTATCTCTGCGCTGGAGCGGGAGAGTTGGCTTGGATCCAGGCCCAACTGCGGGTAAGCGCTCGATTCTCCCCATCGGGCTGCCGAGGAAGTCCTGATAGAGAAAGCAGAGGGGGATTGCCCGGGAATGTCTGAACATCAAAGCCGCCGCGGGCATCTGTTTACGTGGTGCTTCGCTGAAAGCGAGCCAAAAATGCGCTTTGAACTTCGTGTTAGGGCGAGTTTCGGCCGACTGTGGCCGGCTGTTCGGAATACTGCCGATCGAGAAAGCTCACTACGGCGTCGAGGAAGGCATCGTTGCGATCCCCCGCGACCATGTGAGAAGCGCCAGCGACGTCGGTGAACTGGGCGTTCGCCAATTTTGCGACGAAATCTTCAGCGGCTTGACGCGTCACCAATTCGCTGAGCCGACCACGAATGAGGTGCACTGGCAGGGTTAGGCTAGCGAGTCCGGTGTCGAACGCCTGCGCATCTCGCCTCGACCGTTCCCGGTTGGCGCTCGCTACGAAGCTCGGATCCCAATGCCAGTGGTATCGGCCATCGCTACCGCGACGCAGGTTCTTCGCCAATCCGGATAGGTCCGAGGGTCTGGCTCGGTGCGGCAAATAGGAGCTAATCACGTTGGCCGCCTCCTCAAGGCTGCCAAATCCCTGGCCGACGTGGGCGCCCATGAACTTCAGCACCTTTGCCGCGCCATTCGGATCCATATTTGGCACGATGTCGACCAGGGTGATCGAGCTGAAGCTCCGCGGCGCGATCTCCGCTTCTGCGAGCAATCCGGCGAGGCCGCCAAGCGAGGCGCCGATCAGCGCCGGACGTCCGCCCATCTCGTTGGCGACGATTGCGAGGTCGCCCGCGAACCGTTCCATCTGGTAGTCGCCCGTGGGCGACCAGCCACTGTCGCCGTGCCCGCGCAGGTCCAGGGCGACGGCTTCCCAGCCGCGATCCGCCAGGGCCGCCGCGGTCTTGGCCCAGGCGTGCCGGGTCTGGCCGCCTCCGTGCGCCAGAAGCACGCCGCCGCGGATCGGCGTGCCATAGCGGTCGGCGACGAGGTCGAGGCCGTCGGGCGTTCTGAAGACGGTACGGTGCGGTTCAGTCATCGATAACCCTCACTACGGGAACAGCCTCCTAGCGCCATCGCCCGATCCTGCCAATCGGCCTTTTCCGCCGCAGAGTTGGCTTCACGCTTTCCTTAGTCCGGTAAGTCAGCGTAGCATGCCGATGGCACACTAAAACACATATGTGTTGGAGAGCAACATGAGCGACGTCGTTGGGGTCGAACGGAAGGGCCAAGTTGCGCTCATCACCCTCAACCGACCTGAGGCGAGAAACGCCATCTCCCCGGAAATGCTGGTCCGATTGGCCGACGCCTGGACCGCAGTGCGCGACGACCCCGACATCCGCGTCGCGGTTGTCACCGGCGTCGGTGATAAGGCTTTTTGTTCCGGAGCCGATCTTGGACGGTTCATTCCGTTGATGAGTCGGGCCCGACCGCCCGAAGACGAGTGGGATCGCCGGCTGCTGGCGGATGGAGAGATGCTCGGCCGTGGGCTTCTTCGGACCTTCGATGTGGTCAAGCCGGTGATTGCGGCGATCAACGGTCACGCGATCGCCGGGGGCATGGAGCTGGCCCAGGGGACGGACCTACGTGTCGCGTCCGAATCCGCCAAGCTTGGGGTGCAGGAAGTCAAGTGGGCGATCTTCCCGGCAGGCGGTTCGACGGTGAGACTGCCCCGACAGATACCCTATGCGCGGGCCATGGAGTTGCTGCTCACCGGAGATCTAATAACCGCCGCCGAGGCGCTAGAGTTGGGGTTCCTCAATCGCGTGGTGCCACAGGCCGACGTGCTGCCCACGGCCCTCGATCTGGCCGAACGCATCGCCGCCAACGGGCCGATCGCGGTACAGGCCATCCGCCGGTCGGCGCGAGCCTGCCTGGGCCGTCCGGAAGCTGAGGCCATGCAGATCGAATCCGAAATGGCTGCCGCTGTCTTCAGAACCGAGGACGCCCAGGAGGGGCCGCTCGCCTTCATGCAGAAACGCAAGCCCGTCTTTCGGGGTCGCTGACCCAAGCTCCGCTCAGCGACCCTCATCATCCGAGACAAGGAACACCATCATGGCATTAAACAGCCGTATTTGCGAGATTTTCGACATTCGCTATCCCATCGTTCTTGCCGGAATGGGCGGGGCCAGCGTTCCCCGCCTGGCAGCGGCCGTCTCCAATGCCGGAGGGCTAGGAATTCTTGGCGCTGCGGCCTGCTCGCCCGAGGAACTTCGCGCGTGGATCCGCGAAGTGCGATCGCTCACCGACAAGCCCTTCGGGGTCGACACATTGCTCCCGGCCTCGGTCCGCCGCGAAGTGGTCGAC
>JAHUZY010000398.1 GCA_019264505.1 Phenylobacterium sp.
CCCCGGGCGAGGTCGTGGACGAAGGGCCGGTGGGCCGGGATGTTGAACCAGCGGGGCCTTGGCCCGTCGAACAGCGGCGGCCGGCTCACGTCGCCAGCTTGGCTTCGGCGGCCTCCCGGGCGGCCGGGTCGCCGACATGCATCCAGAAGGCGTCCATCACCGCCCCGTGCAGGCGGCCCTGTTCGGCCAGGCGCCGCCAGATCGGCACGATGGAGAAGACGTCCTCGCGCACGCCGTCCAGGATCTGCGGCTTGATGATCTGGAAGCCGACATTGGCGAAGGGGGTCGGCGGCTCCGGCTCGGCAGAGTGGGTCAGGCGGCCGACCTCGTCGCGGAAGAAGCCCTGCGGGCCTTCGAAGCCCAGACCCTGGCCCCGGGGGACCAGCAGCAGCAGGACGTCCATGATCTCCGGATCCCAGGCCTGCGCCATGGTCTGCAGCGGCGGGGTCTCTCCGCCGGTCCAGAGGGAGTCGATATTGGCCACCAGGATCGGCTCGTCCCCGAGCAGGCGCCGGGCATGGGCGATGCCGCCGCCGGAATCCAGCAGGGCGGCGCGCTCGTCGCTGATCTTGATGCGAATGTCGTCCCGCCGGGCCAGGTGGGCGACCATCTGGTCGGCGAAGTGGTGGACATTGACCACCGCGGTCTCAACCCCGGCCTCCACCAGGCGATCGAGCACGTGATCCACCAGGGCGCGGCCGGCCACCTCCACCAGGGGCTTGGGCCTGTGGTCGGTGAGCGGGCGCAGGCGGGTGCCCAGGCCCGCCGCCATCACCATGGCGGTCTTGGGAAACTGACCCGCGCTCACCGGCGGGCCTCCCGGGGCACGTGGGTGTCGAACCAGGCCTTGATCGGCGCAAGCTCGGGATCAGCCAGGCAGCGTTCGAGATAGCGCCAGGTGCGGGGCATGAAGGCCTCGTAGCGCGGCTTGCCGAAGCCCGCCACCTGCCGGGCGAAGATGAACAGGATGCGCGCCGAGTTCAGGGCGCCGAGCGCATGGTAGTCGGCGCGGAAGGCCTCAGCGTCGATATCGCTGCGGATCTCCAGGTAGCGGGCCAGCGCCGCAGCCTCACGCTCGGGCGAGACATCGCGGCGGGCGTCGTGCAGCAGCATGGAGAAGTCCCAGGCCGGATGGGCGCGCACGGCGTCCTGGAAGTCCAGCAGCCCGACCCGGGCCACCCCTGCCCGGTCCGGCAGCCAGATCAGGTTTTCGGCGTGATAGTCCCGGTGGCAGAAGACACTGGCGCCAGCCTCGGCCCGGGCGCGGATCGGCGCCCACAGGGCCTCCCACTCAGCCTCGGCGTCGGCGGAGAAGGGGGCGAGCCCGGAGAATTTCGGCCACCATTCCAGGAACATGTCGCCGCCGGTGCGGAGCGCCAGATCGTCATAGGTCAGGAAGGGCCAGGCGGCGCCTTGCGCCTCGAGAACCGGCGGCGGGGTCGCCTCATGCAGGCGGGCCAGTACCTCGACGGCCGCGGCGTAGAGCGGGGTCTCGTCGGTCCCGGTCTCGATCAGCCGGGCGTAGAGGTCGTCGCCCAGGTCTTCCAGCACCGCCAGGCCCTCGCCGGCCTCATGGGCGATGATCTCCGGGGCCGAGAGCCCCTGGCCGCGCAGCCAGCCGGCGGTGGCCACGAAGGCGTCCACCCGTCCGGCCGCCAGCCTGGCCATGGCGTTGTAGCCCGCCAGCCGCCGCTGATCAGGACTGGCGTCGGGCGGACAGGGGGCGGTCTCCACCGGCGGCTGGTCCATGAAGATCAGGCTGGCCTGGCCCGGACGCGACAGCCGTTCATAGCGCCGCGTGGAGGCGTCGCCGGCGAGCGGGATTCGCTGAGCGTCGGCCAGGCCATGGCGGTGCAGGAAGTCGGCCTTCAGGCCCTCACGGTCAGAACTCAATCGTACGTCCTTCCCAGGCGCCATGGGGCGTCAGCCGCGCCCGGCGCGCCGCCCCGTCCAGTTCAATCTCTATATCCAGGCGATGGGGGGGAAGGCGACCCTCCAGGCGCTGGGGCCATTCGATGATCGCGGCCCCATCCTCCAGGGCCTCGTCCAGGCCGATCTCATAGGCCTCATCGGGGCTGGTCAGCCGGTAGAGGTCGAAGTGGGCCAGCGTCATGCCATCACCCTCGTAAAACTGCACGAGCGTGAAGGTCGGGCTGGGCACGTCCTCGTCCGGTGTCGTCCGCGCCCGGATCAGCGCCCGGGCCAGGGTCGACTTGCCGGCGCCCAGGGGCCCGGTGAGGCAGATGGCTTCGCCCGGGCCGATCAGTCGAGCCAGGGTCACGCCCAGACGCGCGGTGGCCGCCTCATCCTCCAGGCGCAGGTCGCCGACGAGGGGACGCCTCATGCGAAGGGCCGGTCCGGCTCGGCGGGCAGCACCCGCTCCACATAGGTCTTCAGGGCCTCGGTGGCGGCTTGGGGATCGCCCGCCAGGGCCTCGGGCGGCACGGTGGGGCCGAGGGTCAGGCCGTACTGGCCGCCCCGCTTGTTCAGCAGCTCGTGGAAGAGGGTGATGTCCCGGAGCTCGGCCGAGACCCGGTTGAACAGGTGGAACAGGGTCGACCAGGGGCCGGTCACATGCAGGGGCACGACCGGCGCCTCGTACTTGCGGGCGATGGAGACGGCGCTGCTCATCCAGGGGGGATCGGCCAGCAAGCCGTCCGGCTGGCGCCGGGCCAGTCGTCCAGAGGGGAAGATCACCAGGGCGCGTTCGGCCTCCATGGCCTCGCGGGTGAGCTGCAGGGTCAGGCGGGTGCGCTCGCGGGTGCGCTTTTCCTCCACCCATTCGACGGGAATCAGCACCTCGGAAAAGCCGGGCGCCACCCGATGGGCGTCGGAATTGGCGTAGAAGCAGAGGTCCGGCCGCCGGGCCTTGAAAGCGTCATAGACCGCCACCCCGTCGGCGATGCCGGTGGGATGGTTGGCGATCACCACCACGCGGCCCTGTTTCGGCAGGCGTTCAAGCCCGTTCACCGAGAGCTTCACATCCAGCAGGCCCGAGACTTGCTCCAGGGCCTCGCGCCCTGGCAGCGGGGCGATGGCGTCGGCCATCCGCCGGGCCTTGGCGTAGTCCAGCAGGCCGTAGAGGGCTGGCCGCAGCAGGGGCCAGGTGGGGTGACGGCTCAGGGCTGGGGCGCGCTCGGCGATGAGCACGTCCACGATGTGGTCGTGACGCCGCCGGGCGGACTGCAGGATATCGGTGGACGACGCGACGCTCATGGCCCTCCAGAATGCGCCTGCGCCCGCAATTTGGGCAAGCGCTAGGCGCGGGCGCTGCGGCGGCCTAAGCTTTTGCCATGCGTGAGATCAGCCACTTCATCGCCGGCCGCGCCGTCGCCGGAACCTCGGGCCGCCACTCGGAGGTCTTCGATCCCAATCTAGGCGAGGTCCAGGCCCGTGTCGCCCTGGCCTCGGCGGCAGAGCTGGACTCAGCCGTCCAGGCCGCCCTGGCCGCCCAGCCGGCCTGGGCCGCGGTCAATCCGCAGCGCCGGGCGCGGGTCATGTTCGCCTTCAAGCGTCTGGTGGAGGCGCGTATGGACGAGCTGGCCGCTCTCCTGTCGTCTGAGCACGGCAAGGTGATCGCCGACTCGCGAGGCGACATCCAGCGGGGCCTTGAGGTGATCGAATTCGCCTGCGGCATCCCCCATGCGCTCAAGGGCGAATATACCGAGGGCGCCGGCCCTGGCATCGACGTCTATTCCATGCGCCAGCCCCTGGGGGTGGCCGCAGGCGTCACGCCGTTCAACTTCCCGGCCATGATCCCGATGTGGATGTTCGGGGTGGCCGTGGCGGTGGGCAACGCCTTCATCCTCAAGCCCTCGGAGAAGGACCCCAGCGTGCCGGTCCGGCTCGCCGAACTGTTCATGGAGGCGGGCGCCGAGGCCGGCGTCGATGTGGCCGGCGTGCTGAATGTGGTGCACGGCGACAAGGTCTGCGTCGACGCCATCCTGACCCATCCGGACATCGCCGCGGTCAGCTTCGTCGGCTCCTCGGACATCGCTCAGTATGTCTATGCGACCGGCGCGGCCCACGGGAAACGGGTGCAGGCCATGGGCGGGGCCAAGAACCATGGCGTCCTGCTGCCCGACGCCGACCTGGAGGCCGCGGTGGGCGACATCCTCGGCGCCGCCTTCGGCTCGGCCGGCGAGCGCTGCATGGCCCTGCCGGTGGTCGTGCCCGTGGGGACCCGGACGGCGGAGGCCTTCCGCGAGCTGATGGTCGCCAAGATCGAGACGCTCAAGATCGGCGTCTCCTCCGACCCGGCCGCCCAGTACGGCCCGGTGGTCAGCGCCGCCCACCGCCAGAGGATCAGCGACTACATCCAGATGGGGATTGATGAGGGCGCCGAGCTGGTGGCCGATGGCCGCGGCTTTTCCCTGCAGGGCCATGAGAAGGGCTTCTTCATCGGCCCGACCCTGTTCGACCATGTGAAGCCGGCCATGAAGTCCTACCAGGACGAGATCTTCGGTCCTGTCCTGCAGATTGCGCGGGTCGAGACCTTCGACGAGGCCCTCGCCCTGCCGTCGCAGCACGCCTATGGCAACGGCGTGGCGATCTTCACCCGGAACGGCCGCGCCGCCCGGGAGTTCGCCTCCCGGGTCAATGTCGGCATGGTCGGGATCAATGTGCCCATCCCCGTGCCGGTGGCCTATCACAGCTTCGGCGGCTGGAAGCGCAGCGCGTTTGGCGACGCCAACCAGCACGGCATGGAGGGGGTTCGCTTCTACACCAAGGTCAAGACGGTCACCGCCCGCTGGCCTGAGGGCGAGACGGGCGACCAGGCCTTTGTCATCCCGACGATGAACTAGACCCCGTTCGACACGAGATCTGGCCCTTTCCGGCCACAAGCAGGAGCGACCGCGCATGAAGAACTTCCGCCTCTGGGCCATCCTGGCCCTTGTCCTGGTGGTGGCCGGCGCGGGCGCCTTCGCCTATTGGAACTTCGAACTGCGCTGGAGGCCGACCACCGTGACCAAGAACCAGGCTGAGATCGCCCGCCTGCTGGAAGGCTCTGGCTGGGTTTCGCCCGGCATTGAGGGCCGAGCCATCTACATGGTCTCGTTCCGCAGCTGCCCAGACTGCCTGCGGTTCAAGGCCGAGCAGTTTCCCGACCTGCATGCGGCGGGCGTCGACACCCGGGTGATCGAGGTGGCCCGGCGGGAGGTCAACGGCCTGGAGCGCTCCACGCCCGCCGAACGGGCCACCGTGGCCGAGCTGTGGCTCAACCGCGACTGGAGCCTGTTCGAACGCTGGTTCAGCGTCCCCGTCTCGGCCTGGACCGCGCCGGGCATCCCGCCCGCCGACGGCGACACCGCCCGCACCGCTGTTGTGGAGGCCGGCCGTAGCATGGTCGACGAGCTGATCCCGCTGCTGAAGGACAACGGGGTCGACTTCGCCTATCCGCTGCTGGTCTGGTGGGACCAGGAAGGCCAGATGAAGGCCTGCGCCTGTGAGCGGCGGGAAACCTACCGCTTCCTGCGCGAGGACCTCGGCCTGCCTGCCAAGAGCGAGACGCCCCTGGTCCCCGCGGGCGAAGAGGACGGCGTCCCGGCGCCTGCCGCAGCGGCGGCCGACGACCCCGCGGCGATCTAACCTTGCGATTTAGGCCGTGACGCGATCGGACAGTTTCGTCTGATCGCATCATGCTCTAGGGGGCGTGGCATGACATCCGCCCTCGAAGCCGCCTACCGCGACCGCCTGGAGCGTGGCGACATCCGACCCGACCCGGCCCAGGCCGCCGCCCTGCCGGCCCTGGCGCGCCTGGAGGCCGACCTCGCCGCCAGCGAGCCCGGCGGTCTCTTTGGCCGGCTGCGCAAACCGCAGAGCCAGAAAGGCGTCTATCTCTGGGGGCCGGTGGGGCGGGGCAAGTCCATGCTGATGGACCTGTTCTACGAGACCGCGCCGGTGGCCAGGAAGCGTCGGGTCCACTTCCACGTCTTCATGGGCGAGGTTCATCGGCTCATTGACGCCTGGCGAAAGGGCGACGCGGCCGCCCGCAAGGCGAAGTTCGGCCAGCATCGGGGGGACGACCCGATCCCGCCCGCGGCCGATGTGGTGGCGGCGGAGGCGAGGCTGCTCTGTTTCGACGAGTTCCAGGTCACAGACATCGCCGACGCCATGATCCTGGGCCGGCTGTTCACCGCCCTGTTCGACCGGGGCGTGACCCTGGTGGCCACCTCCAACCGCGTGCCGGACGCCCTCTACAAGAACGGCATCAACCGCCAGCTCTTCCTGCCCTTCATCGACCTGCTGAAGGCCCAGGCCGAGGTGGTCTCGGTGGCCGGCGAGCACGACTATCGCCTCGACCGGCTGCGGGCGGCGGGCGTCTGGTTCTCGCCGATCGACCCCGACAATGTGCGAACCTACGACGCCCTCTGGGGGGAGATGCTCGACGGCGATGAGGAGCTCGGGGAGACCCTCGAGGTGCTGGGCCGCAAGATCCACCTGCCCCACGCCACCGGCGGCCTGCTGCGGGCGAGCTTCGCCAGCCTGTGCGGCGTGGCGCTCGGACCCAACGACTACCTGGCCCTGGCCGAACGCTTCCACACCGTCTTCCTGGAGCGCGTGCCGCGCCTGACCCCGGCCAGGCGGGAGGAAGCGCGACGCTTCGTCACCCTGATCGATGCGCTCTACGAAGCCCGCGCCAAGCTTATCGTCCTGGCCGAGGCCGAACCCGCCAAGCTCTATCCGGAAGGCGACGGGGCCTTCGAGTTCGAACGCACCGCCTCGCGCCTGCAGGAAATGCGCTCGGCCGACTGGCTCACGGACCGGGGCTAACCCCCTACAGCCGGGACGCTGCACTCCGTCCGTCGCCCTCGGGCGTGACCCGAGGGCCCATGAACACCGCGTCTGGCTCTGTGTGCATGGATGGTCGGATCAAGTCCGACCATGACGGCGTGTGGGTGGTTTAAGCCGGCTCAGGCCCGCAGGCTCTCGACCAGCTGGCGGGCGATGGGGCGCAGCTCGTCCAGGCTGCGGACGCAGATCTTCAGCTCGCGGACCGCCCAGTCGTCGGTGAGGGCGACAATGGCCAGGTTCATGGTGCAGACCGCCCGCGCCGCGGTGGTCTCCGGCACCACGCCGACACCGACGCCGCACTCCACCAGCCGGCACACCGCATCGAAGCTGCGCAGCTGCACCCGCAGTCGCAGGCGTCGCCCCTCGCGGCCAGCCCGGGCGGCGAGAAACCGCTGCAGGGAACTGGCCCGGTCCAGGCCCACCAGGTCGTAGTCCAGAACCTGGGCGAAGGCGGCGCTGATGTTCTGGGCCAGGGGGTGGTCCAGGGCGGTCACCACGACGAACCGGTCTGTGCGAAAGGCGAAGGTCTCCAGGGCGCCCACATCCACGGTGCCGGCGACGATGCCCACATCGGCGGCGCCCTCGGCCACCAGGCCGACGATTTCGTCCGACAGGCGCTCCTCCAGGTCGACGCTCACCTGCGGGTGGTCGGCCAGGAAGGAGGACAGGGCCTCAGGCAGGAATTCGGTGAGCGCATTGGTGTTGGCCAGGACCCGGACCTCGGCCGCGCCGCTCTCGGCCATGACGCCGAGCTCGTCCTGCATCCGGGCGCTCTGCTCCAAGAGGGCGCGGGCGTGCTTGAGCAGCAGGAGGCCGGCCGGAGTCGGGGTGACGCCCTGGCGGGAGCGGGTCAGCAGGGCGGCCCCCAGGGACTGCTCCATGGCCCGGATTCGGGTGGAGGCCGCGGCCAGGGCCAGGGCCGCGCGCTCGGCGCCGCGGGTGATCGAGCCGGCCTCGACCACGTCGCAGAACAGCCGCAGATCGATCAGGTCAAACCTCATCCTTCGCCTCCCGCGAAGGAAGCCTACAGCAAAGACGCATTGCCCGGGAGTTGGAAACCGCAGATGTTCGCCGATCTGCGAAGGGCGGCGGCTGCGTCTCCGTGTGGGGCCTTCGTTGACACCCCCAGATGGCGGCTTAAAAGCGGCCAGGCATTCGCAGGGCAACAGGGAGCGGCTGTAGAACCGATGTCGGACGTCTCGAAGACCATCCGGGCCAGGCCCACCTCGCCGCACGTTCAGGTGTGGCGCTGGCATCTCACCGCCATCACCTCGATCATGCACCGGATCACCGGGGTCGCCCTCTATGGCGGGACCCTGATCCTGGCGGGCTGGACCATCGCGCTCGCCTTCGGGCCCGAGGCCTATGCGAGCTATATGGGCCTGCTGGGCTCGCCGCTCGGCAAGCTCGTCATGTTCGTCCTCAGCTTCGCGGTCTTCTTCCACCTGGCCAAGGGCGTGCAGCACCTGATCTGGGACACCGGCCTGGCGTTGAAAGTGCCGGCCGCCAACGCCGGCGCCGTGGCGACCCTGGCCTTTGCGCTCGTCGCCACTGTGGTGGTCTGGATCATCGCCGCCATGACGGGAGCGCTCTGAGCATGACTGATTTTCGCACCCCCCGCTCCCGGGCCCAGGGCCTCGGCGCCGCCGGCCATGGGGTCAGCCACTGGATTTCCGAGCGCGTTTCCTCGGTCGCCCTGATCCCGCTGGTGCTGTGGGGCGTCTTCGCCGTCCTGCGTCTGGCGCGCAGCGACTATGACATGGCCGTGGCCTGGCTCGCCTCGCCGGTGAACGCCGTGCTGCTGGCCCTGCTCGCCGTGGTCAGCCTGATGCACATGCATTCGGGCATGCGGGTCGTGGTGGAGGACTATATCCACCGCCGGATCACCAAGGCCGGCCTGCTGCTGCTGAACCTCTTCGTCTGCGCGCTGTTTGGCGCGCTCGCCCTCTTCTCCATCCTGAAGGTCGCCCTCTCGGGCGGAGCTTACTGAGCATGGCCGCTTACGAATTCATCGACCACAAGTTCGACGTCGTCGTCGTCGGCGCCGGGGGCTCCGGCCTCCGTGCGGCCCTGGGCTGCGCCCAGGCCGGCCTTCGCACCGCGTGCGTCTCCAAGGTCTTCCCGACCCGCTCGCACACCGTGGCCGCCCAGGGCGGCATCTCGGCGAGCCTCGGCAATATGAGCCAGGATGACTGGCGCTGGCACATGTACGACACCGTCAAGGGGTCGGACTGGCTGGGCGACCAGGACGCCATCGAATATCTCTGCCGCAACGCGCCGGCCGCCGTTTACGAGCTCGAGCACTGGGGCGTTCCCTTCTCGCGCACCGAGGACGGCAAGATCTATCAGCGCGCCTTCGGCGGCATGACCAGCAACTATGGCGAGGCCCCGATCCAGCGCACCTGCGCGGCGGCCGACCGCACCGGCCACGCCATGCTGCACACCATGTATGGCCAGTCCCTGGCCAACAACACCGAGTTCTTCATCGAGTATTTCGCCCTCGACCTGATCATGGAAGACGGCGTCTGCCGGGGCGTCACCGCCTGGAAGCTCGACGACGGCACCCTGCACCGGTTCCAGGCCCAGATGGTCATCCTGGCCACCGGCGGCTATGGCCGCGCCTACTTCTCCTGCACCAGCGCCCACACCTGCACCGGCGACGGCAACGCCATGGTCCTGCGGGCCGGCCTGCCGCTGCAGGACATGGAGTTCGTGCAGTTCCACCCCACCGGCATCTATGGCGCCGGCTGCCTGATCACCGAGGGCGCCCGGGGCGAGGGTGGCTATCTGACCAATTCCGAGGGCGAGCGGTTCATGGAGCGCTATGCGCCGTCCGTGAAGGACCTGGCGCCGCGGGACATGGTCAGCCGGGCCATGACCATCGAGATCCGCGAAGGTCGCGGGGTGGGGCCTGGCAAGGACCACATCTTCCTGCACCTGGACCACCTGGATCCCAAGGTGCTGCATCAGCGCCTGCCGGGCATTTCCGAAAGCGCCCGGGTCTTCTCCGGGGTGGACGTGACCAAGGCGCCGATCCCGGTCCTGCCGACCGTGCACTACAATATGGGCGGCATCCCGACGAACTTCTATTCCGAGGTGGTCACCCGCGACGGCGACAATCCCGACAGCGTCATCCCCGGCCTGATGGCCGTGGGCGAGGCCGCCTGCGTCTCGGTGCATGGCGCCAACCGCCTGGGCTCCAACTCGCTGATCGACCTAGTGGTGTTCGGCCGCTCGGCCGCCCTGCGCGCCGCCGACATCCTGACCCCGGGCGCCAAGCAGCCTGACCTGAAGCCGGCCCAGACCGAGGCGCACCTCGCCCGGTTCGACCGCCTGCGCAACGCCAAGGGCGGCACGCCCACGGCCCAGCTGCGTCTCGACATGCAGAAGGCCATGCAGGAGGACGCCGCGGTGTTCCGCACCGGCGAAAGCCTGGCGTCGGGCGTCGCCCGTCTGGACAAGATCCACGGCCAGCGCGGCGACATCCAGGTCACTGACCGCGGCATGATCTGGAACACCGACCTGATCGAGACCCTGGAGTTCGACAACCTGATCGGCCAGGCGGCTGTGACGGTGAACGGGGCGCTGAACCGCACCGAGAGCCGCGGGGCGCATGCCCGGGAGGACTATCCCGACCGCGACGACGAGAACTGGATGAAGCACACGCTCACCTGGTTCGACGACGCCACGGGCAAGGTGAAGCTGGACGACCGTCCGGTGCACTCCTTCACGCTCAGCAACGACATCGCCTACATCCCGCCGAAAGCGCGGGTCTACTAGGGGCGGGTCTGTGACCTCCCTCGTCGCTCATTCCCGGCCTCGGATCGAACGCGCGCCCTGCGCGGGGTCCGGGGTCTTCGCCTAAGGAAAGCCTCCGATGGTCGAACTCGCCCTGCCCAAGAATTCCCGCGTCCAGAAGGGCCAGCATCACCCGGCCCCGGCCGGCGCCAAGAAGGTCAAGACCTTCAAGGTCTATCGCTATGATCCAGAGGGGACCGAAAACCCCCGCTGGGACACCTATGACGTGGATGTCGAGGCCTGCGGACCCATGGTCCTGGACGCCCTCATCTACATCAAGAACACCATGGACCCGACGCTGGCCTTCCGGCGCTCGTGCCGGGAAGGGGTGTGCGGCTCCTGCGCCATGAATATCGGCGGCCGCAATACGCTCGCCTGCACCCACGGCTGGGAAGAGGTTCCTGGCCAGACCTGCACCATCAGTCCGCTGCCGCACATGCCGGTGATCAAGGACCTGGTGCCGGACATGACCCTGTTCTACGCCCAGTACGCCTCCATCGAGCCCTGGCTGCACACCAAGACCCCTGAGCCCCAGGGCGAGTGGCTGCAGACCCCGGCCGACCGGGAGAAGCTGGACGGCCTCTATGAGTGCATTCTCTGCGCCTGCTGCTCCACCTCCTGCCCGAGCTACTGGTGGAACGGCGACAAGTATCTGGGTCCGGCCGCCCTGCTGCACGCCTATCGCTGGCTGATCGACAGCCGCGACGAGGCGACTGGCGAGCGGCTTGACGATCTGGAAGACCCGTTCAAGCTCTATCGCTGCCACACGATCATGAATTGCGCCCAGGTCTGCCCCAAGGGGCTGAATCCGGCCAAGGCGATCGCTGAGGTGAAGAAGATGCTGGTCGACCGGGTCGTCTAAAGTCGTCACCCTGCTTTTCCCAAGTTGACGCCGGCGTCATTTTTCTGCATCGGGGAACGGCATGAGTGATTTGGGCGCAAACGTGGTGATCCTGGGGGCGGGGCACGCCGGCGGCACAGCCGCCGCGCTGCTGCGTCAGTATGGGCATACCGGGCCGATCAGCCTGATCGGCGACGAGCCGCTGGCCCCCTATCAGCGCCCGCCGCTCTCCAAGGCCTGGCTGAAGGGGGAGGCGGACGCCGACTCCCTGGCGCTCAAGCCGCTGGAATTCTACGCCGAGCACCAGATCGACTTCCGGCCCAACACCCGCGCGGTGAAGCTGCGTCGGTCCGACAAGGTGGTCGAGCTGTCGGACGGCTCGACCCTCGCCTATGACATCCTGATCCTGGCCACCGGCGCCCGGGCCATCAAGCTGCCCGTCCCCGGCGCGGACCTGGCCGGCCTGCTGGAGCTGCGCACCGCCGCCGACGCCGAGGCGCTCAAGGCCGCCGTCGGTCCCGGCAAGCGCCTGGCCGTGGTGGGCGGCGGTTATATCGGCCTGGAGGTCGCCGCGTCCGGCCGGGCGCTCGGCGCCGAGGTGGTGGTCATCGAGCGGGAGTCCCGCCTGCTGGCCCGGGTGGCCTGCGAGGCCCTGTCCAGCTTCTTCCGCGGCGTCCATGAGACCCACGGCGTGATCTTCGAAATGGGCGCCAGCGTCACCGGCTTTGTCGGCGAGAATGGCCATGTCACCGGGGTCACCCTGGCTGATGGCCGCACGATCGCCTGTGACGCCGCTGTCATCGGCGTCGGCGCCACCCCCAATGACGAACTGGCCGCGGAGTCTGGCCTGGAGACCGCCCGCGGGGTGGTGGTGGACCTGGAGGCGCGGACGTCGGATCCCTCGATCTTCGCCATCGGTGACGTCGCCCACCGGCCCATGCCGATCTATGATCGCATGTTCCGCATGGAAAGCGTGCCCAACGCGCTTGAGCAGGCCAAGCAGGCCGCCAGCGCCATCACCGGGCGCCCGGCGCCGGCCGGCGAGGTTCCCTGGCAGTGGTCGGACCAGTACGATCTGAAACTGCAGATCGCCGGCTACGCCTTCGACACTGACGAGGTTCTGCTGCGGGGCGATCCGGCCAGCGGCAAGTTCGCGGTCTTCCATCTCAAGGGAGACCAGATCCAGTCCGTGGAGGCGATCAACTCGCCCCCGGAATTCATGATGGGCAAGCAGCTGATCGGGAACCGCAAGTCGGTCTCGAAGGCGAAGCTTTCCGATCTCAGCGTTTCAATGAAAGAGGTCGTCGCCTGAACGCGGCGCGAAAGGGAGTCATGGCCAAGATCACCTATATCGAGCACGACGGGACCGAGCACGTCGTGGACGTGAAGACGGGGCTCACGGTGATGGAAGGCGCGGTGAAGAACAACGTCCCGGGCATCGACGCCGACTGCGGCGGCGCCTGCGCCTGCGCCACCTGCCATGTCTATGTGGATGAGGCCTGGAAGGACAAGACGGGCGAATCCTCGGCCATGGAGGAGTCGATGCTCGACTTCGCCGAGAACGTCGAGCCCAACAGCCGCCTCTCCTGCCAGATCAAGGTCTCTGACGCTCTGGACGGCCTGATCGTTCGGCTGCCCGAGAGCCAGCACTAAGACCCTGAAGGCGCGGGCCGCCTCCTGGT
>JAHUZY010000436.1 GCA_019264505.1 Phenylobacterium sp.
CCCCCAGGCGGCCCATAGGACGCCGCCACCGCCTCGGCCGTCAGCGCGGCCACATCATCGGCGCGGTCGGCCGACTTCACCCACAGGGAGTTCGGCCCCACGATGGTCGGGATGTCGGAGTTGAGCGGCGCGTCGTACTGACGGTGATAGGTGGCGTGGTCGCCCACCACATTGATCAGGGGCGTATAGGCCCGGCGCGCATTGTGCAGGTTGGCCAGGCCGTTGCCGTAACCTGGGCCTAAGTGCAGCAGGGTGCAGGCCGGGCGGTCGGCCATGCGGCCGAACCCGTCGGCGGCGCCGGTGGCCACCCCTTCGAACAGGCAAAGCACCGGACGCATCTTCGGCTGCCCGTCCAGGGCGGCGACGAACTGCATCTCGCTGGTGCCGGGATTGGCGAAGCAGGCGTCGACCTCATTGGCCAACAGGGTCTCGATCAGGGCGTCGGCGCCGTTCATTGGTCAAACACCATCACATCAGCGGGCGGAGGATCGGCGAAGAGGCGGGTGAGCGCCTCTGCGCGGCGGGTGCGGGCCAGGGCCTGGGCGATGTAGCCCTTGTCGGTGATTTCGCCGGACGCACCGTCCGGCCCGTCCGGAAGAACCAGGGCGCGCGCAATGCGGCCGCCACCGCGAGCACCGGCGTTGTAGGCGGCGAGACCCTTGCGCACTGCCGCCTCCACCTCGTCCCGGGGCCGGCGCGGATCCGGATAGAACATGAGGCCGAGCGCCGCCTGGCCCTCGCCACAGACCACCGCGTCGGTGACCGCGCCGCCCACCGCCGACAGGGCGGCGATCCGCACCTCGCCCACGGCGACGAAGGTGCCGCTGGCCAGTTTGAAATTCTCCGAGATGCGTCCGTCGAAGGCCAGGCCAGCCTCTGGACGATCAGCCTCCACCAGGCGCGCCGCATCACCCAGGATATAGAAGCCGTCCTCGTCAAAGGATTGGGCCGACAGCTCGGGACGACCCAGATAGCCGGGGCTGACCTGCGGCCCCTTGACCCTGAACTCCAGCTTGCCGGCGACCGGAACCAGCTTCACCGCCGTGCCGGGGATGGGCAGGCCGATCAGGCCCATCCGGTCATTTGGCCAATGGACGTTGCAGGCGGTGGGGCCGGTCTCGGTGGCGCCATAGCCGCTGGCGAAGCTGATCTTCTCCCCCATCGTGCGTAACGCCACGGCCTGGATACGGTCGCTGATGTCCTGGCCAAGGCTGGCGCCGCCATACTGCATCAGCCGGACCCGGGAGAAGAAGGTGCGCGCCAGCGCCTCGTCCTTCTCCAGTTCGTCCACCAGCAGCATCCAGCCGGCCGGCACCATGTTGTGATAGGTGGGCGCGATCTCCCGCAGGTTCCGAACCGTCTCAGAGAACCGCGCCGCCGTCGGCTGCCCGGCGTCGATATAGAGCGTGCCGCCCCGGGTGGCGGCCATGTGCAGGATGGAATTGGCCCCCAGGCTATGGCTCCAGGGGGCGGAATTGACCATCACCGGCGGCTCGTCATCCTCGAAACAGGCGGCGATCTGGGCCGAGTTCAGGGCGAGCGCCTGCTGGGTGATGATCACCGCCTTGGGCAGGCCGGTGGAGCCTGAGGTCAGCAGGTATTTGGCGTGGTGTTCGGGCCGGGCGGCCGGCGACAGAGGGGCGCCATAGAGCTCGGCCAGGGTGATGTGACCGGGGCGGCCATTGTGGGCCGCCACCACCGGCAGGCCCGACAGCACCTCCGCCGAAAGGCCGGTGGCGAAGCGTTCGGCGTCCTCGGTGAACACCGCCGCAGGCCGCAGGACCTCGCAGGCATGGGTCAGGCGGGCGAGGTTGGCCCCGGCCAGTCCATATTGCGGCGAGACCGGCGCCACGGGGGTCCCCTGGCTCATGGCCGCATACATCAAGAGCGCATGGTCGATCCCATTGTGCGCCAGGATCAGGATGGGCCGCGGCCCCACCAGGCCCCGCGCCGTCAGGCCGCCGGCCAGATGGGTGACCGCATGCCAGGCCTCGCCATAGGTCAGCGTCCGCCAGCCCTCCCCGGCGCGTTCGGCCAGCCAGACCCGATCCGGCGCCGCCTCGGCCCAATAGGCCAGGGCGTCGTGCGGCGTCTGGAACGCCTGCACGAAGGGCGTGGGATTGGCGAGCACCAGGGTCCCGTCCGCCCGCCGGTCCACCTCAAGCCGCGGGGGGGCGTAGCGGGGATCCCGGAACGGGGCCGTCTCGATGCGAAGCTCTGCGTCCATGCGACTTTATGGACGTGGCCGGCGGCGCCTGGAAAGGGGGCGCCGGAAGCGGCCGGCTGGAAAGGCCCTCAGCCCGCCAGGGTCTCGGCGAAACGGACGGGCTCTCCCGTGCCCTCGGCCACCACCTCGTCGTCGCGCATGACGATCCGGCCGCGGATGACGGTGGCCATGGGCCAGCCCTTGGCCTCCATGCCGTCGAAGGGGGTCCAGCCGGCGCGGTTGGCCTGGGCGGCGTGGGTGATGGTGCGCCGGGCCTTCAGGTCGACGATGGTCAGGTCGGCGTCATAGCCCACCGCCAGCCGGCCCTTGTCGGCCATGCCAAACAGCCGGTTGGCGCCGTGACTGGTCAGATCCACGAAGCGCTCAAGGGACAGACGGCCCTCGGCCACATGGGTCAGCATGACCGGCACCAGGGTCTGGACGCCCGGCATGCCCGAGGGCGAGGCGGGATAGGGCCTGGCCTTCTCCTCGCGGGTGTGGGGGGCGTGGTCGGACCCGATCACGTCGGTGACCCCGGCCGCCAGCCCTCGCCAGAGACCGGCCCGATGGGCGGCGTCGCGGATCGGCGGGTTCATCTGGGCGAAGCCCTTCAGCCGCTCATAGGCCTCGGGGCCTTCCAGCGTCAGGTGCTGGGGGGTCATCTCGACGCTGGCCACATCCTTGTGGCGGGCCAGGATCTCCACCTCTTCGGCCGTGGTCACGTGCAGGACGTGGATGCGCTTGCCGAGCTTGCGGGCGATGCGCAGCAGGCGCTCGGTGGATTCGATGGCCGCTTGTGCGTCGCGCACCTCGGGATGGCTGGTCCAGTCGCCGGTGCGCGCCAGGCCCCGGCGATCGGCCAGGCGGTATTCGTCCTCGGAATGGAACGCCGCCCGCCGGTTCACATGGCGCAGCACCTGCTCGACGCCCTCATCGTCCTGCACCAGCAGGGTGCCGGTCGACGCGCCCATGAACACCTTGATCCCGCAGCAGCCGGGCAGACGCTCCAACTCGCCCAGGAAGCTCGCATTCTCATGGGTGCCGCCCACATAGAAGGCGTGGTCGCAGTGCATGCGCCCCTTGGCCCGGGACAGCTTGTCGGCCAGGGCGTCGGGGTCGGTGGTGGTGGGCTCGGTGTTGGGCATCTCGAAGACCGCGACCACGCCGCCCAGCACCGCCCCGCGCGAGCCGCTCTCCAGGTCTTCCTTCCACTCCAGGCCCGGCTCGCGGAAATGCACCTGGGTGTCGATGACGCCCGGCAGGACATGCAGCCCCGTCGCATCGAAGCGCTCAGCCGCGGAGGCCTGGGAGAGGTCGCCGATGGCGACGATCTTGCCGCCCCGCACCCCGATATCGGCGGCCCCGCGGCCGTCATGGTTCACCACCTCGCCCCCATGGACGATCAGATCATAGGTGGCGGCCATGGCTCATCTCCGTCTGTTTCAGCAATTGATTAGCAGCCTGGGCCACCGTGTCGACGCTGAGATCCATCATGTGACAGAAGCTCTGGTTGAGGGCGGGGTCCTGCAGGCGAATCTGTTCGAAATCCCGGGTCCCGCGCACCACCTTGGTATGCGGCCCCCACGGCCCATACAGGGTGTCGTCGGAGGGGCCGAACAGGCCGAGCGTCGGGGCGCCGGCCGCGGCGGCCATGTGCATCAGCCCCGAATCATTGCCGACGAACAAACGCGCATGCTTCAGCGCCGCATAGCTGGTCAGCAGGTCGACCTTGCCCACCAGATCGATGAACCGGGCCTTGGGGACCACATGCCTGAGGGAGGCGACGACGCCAGTGTCATCGGGCGAACCCAACACCATCAGCCGCGCACCCTGCAGGTCGCCGCCCTCGCCCAACAGCCGGATGGCGAGCTGGGCGAAGCGCTCCAGCGGCCAGGTCTTGCCGACCCAGTTGGCGGCGGGCGCGAGCGCCAGGATCGGCCCCTCGCCCTGGGTCAGGGCTGCGGCGGCGGCCTCGGTCTCCGGGCTGGTGAAGATGTGCGGGGCCGGCGGCTCATCCTCCAGCTTCAGCAGGCGGGCGGCCTCGATCACCTTGTGGACCGGCGCGCCCGGCTGGCGGCGGAAGATGGCCCGGCGCTTCGTCCGCACGAAACTGGCCATGGCCGAGCCGCGCAAATCGACCACCAGACCCCAACGCCGGTGACGGACCCTGTTCCACAGGGCGAACCAGTGGCCGCCATTGCGGGCCTTCTGGAAGACGATCACCTCATCCAGGCCCGGCGTGTCAGCGAACAGGGGGGCGGCCGCCGGCCCGGCGACAATGGTGAAGCGGGCGTTGGGAATCTCTTCGCGCAGCTTGGCCAGCAGGCCAGAGGCCAGCACCGCATCCCCGATCCGGGTCGCGGTGATGAACAGAATGGGGAAGAACCCTTGCGTCATCGGCCGGTTATAGAGGGCCTCTGGCTGGCGCGCGAGCCGCCGCGATCCTAAGTGGTGCTCCATGGACCAGACCCTGAGCTATGTCCGCCTCCAGAGCCGCGCGGTGATCGCCCTTGGCGGCCCTGACTGGCGGGACTTCCTGCACAATCTGATCAGCCAGAATGTCGAAACCCTGGCGGTGGACGAGATCCGCTTCGGCGCGCTTCTGACCCCCCAAGGCAAGGTGCTCTATGACCTGTTCCTGATCGGCGCGGAGGACGGCTGCTGGCTGGATGTGGCCGCCGAGCATCGGGACGTGATCCTTCAGCGGCTGACGATCTACCGCCTGCGGGCCAAGGTGACGATCACAGCCAGCGAGGCCGAGGTCGCGGTCCTGTTCGGACAGGGTGAGGCCCCGGGCGAGGGTTGGCTCACCGACCCTCGGCTGCCGGACCTGGGCGTCCGGGGCTATGGCCTGGCCGCGCCGGAGGGCGCGACGGAAGGCGATGAGGCCGACTATGCGGCCTTCGCCCGCTCCCTGGGCGTGCCGGGACCGGCCGACTGGGGGGTCGAGCAGACCTACCCCATCGAGGCCAATTTCGACCTGCTGCACGGTATCGACTTCAAGAAGGGCTGCTTCGTCGGCCAGGAGACGACCTCGCGCATGAAGCGCCGCGGCACGGTGAAGACCCGGTTCTTGCCCCTGGCCTTCGAGGGGGCTGCGCCCGCGCCCGGCGCCGAGGTGCTGGCCGGCGAGCTGCGGGCCGGGCAGGTGCTGAGCGGCTCGGGCGGCCTGGCCATGGCCTCGCTGCGCCTGGACCGGATCGAAGGCGCCGACCTGACGGTAGACGGCCGGCCGGTGCAGGTGGTGCGGCCCGACTGGTTCGAGCGGGCGCTGGCCTGAGGCCCGTGACTTAGACCACCGTCATCCTGGACCTTGTGCCCAGGATCCCTCGTGAAGCTCGCGCCCGCCCTCGACAGGGATGCTCGGCACAAGGCCGAGCATGACGCGCGAGGGGACCCGACCGTGATGCGCGAAGGAGAACGCGCTCACCCTTGCGACCCCGGAAGGCCCCGGCGAGACTTCGCCCATGAGCAGCGACCTGATTCGATGCGGCTGGCGCGGCATGGCGGGGGACCCGCTGTACGAGGCCTATCACGACACCGACTGGGGCGTTCCGGAGTATGACGCCCGCGCGCTGTGGGAGAAGCTGGTGCTCGACGGCTTCCAGGCCGGGCTCGCCTGGATCACCATCCTGCGCAAGCGCGAGGCCTTCCGCGAGGCCTTCGCCGGCTTTGATCCCGAGATCGTCGCCCGGTTCGGCGAGGCCGACCGCGCCCGGCTGATGGAGAACGCCGGCATCGTGCGCTCCAACGCCAAGATCGATGCGGCGATCGCCAGCGCCCGGATCTATCTGGACATGCGCGAGCGGGGGCAGGACCTGTCGTCCTTCCTCTGGGCCTTCACCGACGGCAAGCCGATCCAGAACCAGTGGAGCGAGATCGGCCAGGTCCCGGCCCAGACGCCGCTCGCGGTCGAGGTGTCCAAGGCCCTGAAGGCCCAGGGCTACAAGTTCGTCGGCCCGGTGATCGTCTACGCCTTCATGCAGGCTGTAGGCATGGTGAACGACCACCTCACCTGCTGCTTCCGTCATGACCAGGTCGCGGCTATGAGCGCCTGATGGCCCGCAAGCCCGCCTCCCTTCTCGTTGTCCCGGACCTGCTGCTGGAGACCGCCTGCCCCTCGCCCGTGTGCGGCGTGGACGAGGCCGGCCGCGGCCCGTGGGCTGGCCCAGTCAGCGCCGGCGCGGTGATCCTCGATCCGGCGCGCATTCCCGCAGGCCTGAACGATTCCAAGAAGCTGACCGCCAAGGCCCGCGAAGGCCTGGAGATCGAGATCAAGGCCTGCGCCATCGCCTGGGGCGTCGGCTTCGCCTCGGTGGGCGAGATCGGCGAGCTCAACATCCTGCACGCCGCAGGCCTGGCCATGTGCCGGGCCATCGAGGCCCTGGATGTGACGCCGGTCATCGCCCTGGTGGACGGCAACTATCCCTTCAAGCTGCCCTGCCCGGTGAAGACGGTGATCGGCGGCGACGGCAAGTCGCTCTCCATCGCCGCGGCCTCGATCCTGGCCAAGGTCGCCCGGGACCGGCTGATGGTCGAGATGGACGAGCGCTATCCCGGCTACGGCTTCGCCGGCCACAAGGGCTATGGCGCGCCGGTCCATATCAGCGCCCTGGAGCGCCTCGGCCCCTGCGAAATCCACCGCACCACCTGGGCGCCGGTGCAGAAGGTCCTGCGGGGCGAGCGCATCACCGCTGTTTTCGAGGCTTAACCCCTCGTTCACCACGTTTCGAAACGGCCCCTTCACCACGATAGGGGAGGATTCCCTTCTGTGAGACCGAGGGGCGTTCATGAGCTTTCCCGCCGAGACCATCATCCAGGGCGATTGCATCGAGGAGCTGAAGAAGCTCCCATCAGGGTCTGTCGACCTGGTCTTCGCCGATCCGCCCTACAATCTGCAGCTGGGCGGCGACCTGCTGCGGCCGGACAATTCCAAGGTCGACGCCGTCGACGACGACTGGGATCAGTTCGAGAG
>JAHUZY010000041.1 GCA_019264505.1 Phenylobacterium sp.
CTCGATCAGCATGTCCAGCTGGTCGTCGCAGATCATCTGCGCGGCGTCGAAGTCGCTGATCTCCTGCTCCCAGCGGAATACGTCCACCAGCTCGGTGATGCGCTTCTGCAGGCTGTCTTCCTGCCCCTGATAGTAGGAATAGCAGTAGAGCTCGAACCGGTCCCGGGGGATGTTCTCGAACAGGGGCAGTGAGAAATAGGCCACCGGATGCATTCGCAGGTCCGACGACATGATCCCGATGCGGATCTTGCCATTGTCGGGGCGGGGCGTCTTTGGCCGACGCAGGGGATAGCGTTTCACCCGCTCCTGCACGAACTCGCCCCAGGTGCGATGCTGGTGGATCAGTTCGTCGCGATCCTCCGGCGTCTTGACCCGCGACAGCTGGCTCAACAGGGCGGTGTGGCGGCCCTGCTCGGCCCACAGGCGGCCCGTCTCCTTGAAGTCGCACACCTCGTCCAGGCCGGCGAAATCGGCGACCCGGGACAGCACCTCGGAGGCCACCTTCAACTGCGCCGGGCCCGCCAGGGCTCCCACGGCGCGGGCCGCTTTCAGTTCGGCATAGGCGTCGTCCAGGTGAGCGGCCTCATCCCCATGCCTGGAGCGCACCAGGCTCTCCACCAGGGCCATCCGGTAGTCGAGGTCGTCCGGCTTCATCTCCACGGCCCGGCGCAGGTGGATATTGGCCCGCGGACGGTCGAAGTCGCTGATGACCCCGCCCAGCTGATAGTGCGCCCAGGCCTCATCCGGGTGGGCCTCGAGAACCTCCTGCAGATAGGCTTCGGCTTGGCGCAGCTTCTGGCCGCGCCGGATGGCCACCGCCTTGGCCTCCATCAGCCGGGGGACGGGGTTGATCTTCAGGGCCTCGTCGAGCACCGCCACAGCCGCGTCGGAGGTCTGGGTTTCGGCGACCAGGGCCGACAGGTCGAGCCAGGCGTCGACCAGGTTCGGATTGAGCCGGGTGGCCAGGCGGAAACGCATCTCGGCCTTGTCGAACGCCTCTGAACGCCACAGGCCGCGCCCCAGAGCCCGCTGCATCTCGGCATTGGTCGGCGCCTTGCGGACCAGTTGGGTGAAGATGGCGACCGCCCCTGGCCCATCCTTCAGATCATTGAGCACATTGCCCTTGTTCTGCAGCAGGCCGTCATTCTTGGGTTCGATCTTGAGACCGGCGTTGAGGGCCTTCAGCGCCTCCTCCGGCTCGCCCGTCCGCCGGAGGCAGACGCCCAGAACATTCCACAGCTCCGTGTCGCGGGGATAGACCTCGAGCCCGGCCCGGCACCACTGGGCGCCCTTGGCGTACATGGCCTTGCGGTACAGCAGGCCGGTGAAGTTTCGATAGAGCTGCTGGGCCGAGCGCGGCTCATCGGTGAGATGGGCCTCGATCAGGGCGACGCCCTCCTCGAGACGGCCAGCCCTCAAGGCGGCGTCGGCTTCGGCGATCCGATCGGTCATGACCTGGTCCTGGGAAACGGCGTCCTACGCCCACGCCCGGGGCGCGGGAGTCGCCTTGATCCTAATGACCTGCCGTGCCGGCGCCAACCGCATCGCCCGCGCCCTGGCGCCTCGCCACATAGTCGGGGCGCGAGAAGCGCCACTTCATGGCCAGGATCAGGGCCGACAGAGTCAGGCAGACCGAATTGGTCACCATGACCGGCAGGCTGCCGATCATCACGCCATAGGTGACCCACAGGCTGAAGCCCGTCACCGTCACCACATACATCCGCAACGAGATGGATGTGGCGTCCCGCTCCCGCCAGGTCTTCAGGATCTGCGGGGTGAAGCTCACCATGGAGCAGAGGCCGGCGCAGAAACCGATCACCTCAGGAAGTAGGGCGTTCTCGTCCATCCCCTAGGCCGCCGGCGCTGACTGATCGACGCCCCAGCGGCCGACGAATCTGTCCGAAAGCGCCAGGCCTGGCGGCGGCGGGCCCGGGGCGGCGCCATCCTGGAGGCAGCGGGCGAGGAAGGTCAGGGCGCGACGGACGGCGCGGTCCGAATAGGGCTTGCCGATCACCCCGCAGGCGCCGGCCAGGTCGTCGGGCAGACGCTTCCCATTGGCGGTCATAAACAGGACGATCGCCCCGGCCCGCTCGGCGATCTCTCGGGCGGCGTCCACCCCGGTGGGACCATCGGAAAGGTGGACATCCACCAGGGCGATATCGGGCTTCAGATCCTCGGCCAGGCGAACCGCATCAGCGGAATCAAGGGCGTGGCCCACCTCGACGCAGCCGGCCTCGCGGACCAGGAATCCGAGCTCGACGGCGAGCAGGACCTCATCTTCGACGATCAGCACCGACAGGGGTCGTGACATGGGGATGGCCGGCCTATCCATGGGCGGGGAGCTTCAGAATGGCCCGCAGGCCTGGCTCACCGGCTTCGAATTGCAGGGTGGCGCGCAGCTGCTGCGCCAGCAGGTTGGTGATGGTCAGGCCGAAGCCCGGCACGAAGGCGCCGTTTTCGGGCAGTCCTGGCCCGTCATCGCAGACCTCGATCACATAGTGGCCGTTCAGCCGGCGCACTTGAATCGTCAGCCGGCCGGGCCGGCCGGGCGTCAGGCCATGCTTGAAGGCGTTGTCCACCAGTTCGTTGACAGCCAGGGCCAGGGGCGCGGCCTGGGCGGCGGCGATGTCCACCCGCTCGAGGTCAAGGCGGATGTCCACCTCTTCCCGGCCGGAGGAGACATCGCCCATCAGGTCGCGGATGAAGGTCGCCACGTCAAACCGCTCCAGATCGTGGCTCTGGAACAGGCGCCGATGCACCGTGGCGATGGCGCTGACCCGCGACAGCATGCTCTGCAGGGCCGCCCGGGTGGCGTCATCCAGGGTGCGCCTGGTCTGCAGGACCAGGAGGGAGGTGATGAGCTGCAGGTTGTTCTTGACCCTGTGGTCCACCTCATGGAGCAGGGCGGTGCGGTCAGCCAGGGCCTGCTGGGCCGTGCGGGCCTGCTCGGCGGCGGCGGCCTCCAGCGCGGCCTCAGCCGCCTTGCGGGCGGTCACGTCCACCTGCGAGCCGATATAATAGACCAGCAGCCCATTGGCGTCGCGCACCGGGCTGATCTGCAGGGCGTTCCAGAAGGGCGTTCCGTCCTTGCGATAGTTCAGGACGTCAAGATTGGTCGGCTCACCGTTGGCGATGGCGTTGGCGAGGGCCTTGATCACCTCGGTGTCGGTTTCGGGCCCCTGCAGGAACCGGCAGTTGCGGCCCATCACCTCATCGCGGCGATAACCGCTCATATTCAGGAAAGCGTCGTTGGCGAAGACGATAGGCATGTCTGGCGCCTGGGCGTCGACGATGATCATCGACATCCGCGTGGCGTGAACGGCCGCGGCGAATGGATCGTCGATCCCCGCGCGAGGAGCCAGAAGGCTATCGGCCAAAAATCTGTTTCCTTGTTCCGACATGCTCGACGCCGACTTGCCCCCGGATGCTGCAAACGCCGGTTTTCGGCCCGGGTTCCATGCTGGCGTGATCGCGCGAGGTTGGCTGGACGACCAGCATTTGACGTGTCACGCCAATGTCACACCCGTCCGGCTTGGTGGATGATCCGGCGAACGGAGATTCGATAGTGCCGCAGCCGCCCCCGTCCCTGCCTCTCAGACCCCGTCGCGGCTTTGTCGCGCAACCGGTCGTCCTTACCGGTCTGGCCGGCGGTCTCGCCCTGATCGCCCTGGCCCTGGCCA
>JAHUZY010000094.1 GCA_019264505.1 Phenylobacterium sp.
CTCGTGGCGAGCATCCCTGTCGACGGCGGGCGCGAGCGCCGCGAGGGATTCCCGGCACAGGGCCGGGAATGACGAGGGGGAGGGAGCAGCCTCAGGCCAGAAGCTCGGTGGGAACGCCGAGCTCTGGCCCGGCCTGGGCCAGGCGGACGTCCAGGGTCTGGACCATGGCCCCGGCATCGGACGCGACCGCCAGATGAAGGGCGTCGCTCGCGCGGAGACCGAGTTGGTGTTGGTCAACAAATCGCGCCGCGGTCTGGAACTGCGAGCTCGTCACCGGCAGCAGGATGAAGCTTTCGGCGACGAGCTGGCGGAACAAGGCCAACGATGCGGCGCGCTGATCGAGGTCGATCTGGCCGGTCCGCAGCTTGATCGACAGGGCTGTGGAGACCTCGGTCACTGTCCAGTCGCTGATCAGCAGGTCACCGGCGCCTTGGGCTGCGAGCCAGCCCTGCGCTCGCGCCGTCGCTGGCTCATTGGAGAGCGCTGCGATGATCACCGAAGTGTCGACATAGGCCCTCAATCACGTTCGCCGTCGCGCAGGGCGCGGACGAGGTCGGCTGCGTCCTGGGTGGTTGGGGACATGGCCTGGGTCAGCGCCTGGAGCGCTGTCAGATCGACCGTCTTTCGCGGACGATCGGTGGTCGTCAGGCGAGCCACGCGCTTGCCGCGGCGGGTAATCTCGATGGATTCACCGGATTCTACCCGGTCCACCAACTCGCTGAGATGGGCTTTGGCGTCGGCAAGGCTTACGGCGCTCATCTTCTGCTCCTGACTATCTAGATGGTCATCTTAGCCGAGGCTGGCGGTCAGCGCTAGCGGAGGTCAGCTGCCCGTCGAGGTGTAGCGGCTGATGCCGGCGCGCCAGGCGAGGAAGGATAGGCTGAGGAAGGCGAAGCCCATGGCCGGCGCCGTGGGCAGCCACCAGTCCGGGGCGCCGAGGGGATCGGGCTGATCCAGGATCGCCAGGACCGGATAGTAGGCGACGCAGCCCAGGGGCACGACGAAGATCAGGAAGTTGCGGAACCAGGCGGCGTAGAGGCTCAAGGGAAACTGGGCGGCCTGGATGCCGCCATAGGTCAGGACGTTGAACACCTCCAGGCTCTCGGTGGTCCAGAAGGCGAAGCTGGCCTGCAGGACCAGGAGGCCGGTGAAGAGGGCCACCCCGCCAGTGATGGTCCAGGCGAGCAGCAGGACCTTGTCCGGGGTCCAGTCGACGCCGACCACGGCGGCGCCCACGAACAGCACCAGCAGGGCCTGGGCCAGACGGCCGAAGCGGCTGAGGCGGAACTCGTAGCCGACCAGCTGGAGGGCCGGGGAACGGGGGCGCAGCAGGATCCGGTCAAAGGCGCCGGTCTTGACGAACTCATTGCCGAAGACGTCGAAGCCGCGGGTGAAGAAGTCGGTCAGGGCGAAGCTGGTGGAGACCACGCCGTAGAAGACCGCGATGTGCCCCAGGCCCCAGCCCTGCACCTGGCCGAAGCGGTCGAACAGCGCCCAGGCGGCCAGCATGTCGATGATGGTGGTCAGGAAGGCGCCGATCCCCAGCATGATGGCCGAGCCGGGATACTGCAGCTGGCTGCGCAGGGAGGCGCTGAAATAGCGGAGGATGAGGTGGGGGCTGTTCATGGCCGTCAGCCGCCCTGGACTTCGAGGCGGCGCATGACGCGGGCCATGGCGAAGCGGCCGAGAAGGACCAACGCCACCGTCCAGAAGGCCTGTAACCCGAGCCCCGCCAGGGCGCCGGACCCGCTCAGCTGGCCGACATAGAGGCGCAGGGGAATGTCCATCATGCCGGCGAAGGGCTGGACCAGCAGGGCCGTCTGCGCCCAGTCCGGATAGAGGGCGAGCGGCAGAAGGTTGCCCGAGAAGACGATGATCAGGCTGTTGAACAGCACATTGACGCCGCGGTCGGTCAGGGTGGCGGCGACGATGATGTTGACGATCATCAGGAAGGCCGAGGAGAGCGCCAGGGCGAGCGGCAGGGAGACGGCGAAGGCGGCGGCCGCGGCCAGGGTCGGCGGCGGCTTCCACGCCCAGTCCGACAGGCCGATAAGCGGCAGGATCAGGCCTGCGCCTAGCAGCATCAGGGCCGCCCGGGGGAGCGCCCGCGAGGCCATCCAGGCGGCGCCGCGGACGTACCAGAGGCTGTAGGTGTCCACGGGCCGCAGGCGGTCGTAGGCCACCGAGCCCGTGCGCACCGACAGGGCCACTTCAGGATCGGCGCTCCAGGGGGTCAGGGCCAGGAGCGCCTGGGCGAGCCAGGTGTAGGTGATGACCTGGGCAGGCTCAAGGGCGAGGTCGCCGCAGCCGCCGGCGCCGCGGCGAAGAAGGCGGCGTAGATCATCACCTTGATGCCGCCCCACCAGCACTGGGTGGCGAAGCCGGCGATGGCGGCGGCGCGGTACTGCAGCATCAGCAGGAAGCGGCTGGAAAAGGCGGCCAGATAGGGGCGGGCGGCGTCCATGGGCTCAGGCCTCGCCTGCGCCATGCAGGTCGTAGAAGCGGGCGATGACCTCTTCGATGGCTGGCTCGCCCACATGGATGTCGATCACCTCGTGGGCCGCGGCGAGGGCGGCGATCAGGTTGGGCGTCGGCGTCCGGGCCGGATCGAAGGCGAGCTCCAGGGTCTGGCCCTGGCGGCGTCGCACCTCGACGCCGGCCATGACGATCTCCGGCGCCGCATGGGCGAAGTCGACCACCAGGCGCCGTTCGGCCAGCACATTGGCCCGCAGGGTCTCGAACGGGCTGTCGGCCAGGACCTGGCCATGGCCGATGACGATGACACGCTGGGCCAGGGCCTCGATGTCGTGCATGTCGTGGGTGGTGAGCAGGACGGTGACGCCGCGCTCGCGGTTCAGGCGGCGGACCACCTCGCGGACGGCCAGCTTGGAGGGGGCGTCCAGGCCGATGGTCGGCTCGTCCAGGAACAGGATGTCGGGTTCGTGCAGCAAGGCCGCGGCGATCTCGGCGCGCATCCGCTGGCCGAGCGACAGCTGGCGCACCGGCTGGTCCAGCACCCGCTCCAGGCGCAGCAGGGCCACCAGCTCGTCGCGGTTGGCCCGGTAGCGGGCCGGCTCGACACGATAGATGTCGGCCAGGAGGTCGAAGCCTTCGGACACCGGCAGGTCCCACCAGAGCTGGGTGCGCTGGCCGAACACCACGCCGATCTTCGACACATGGGCGATGCGGTCGTTGAAGGGGACGCGCCCGTTCACCAGCACCGTGCCCGCGTCGGGCTTCAGAATGCCTGAGAGGATCTTGATGGTGGTGGACTTGCCCGCCCCATTGGGCCCGATGAAACCCAGAAGTTCGCCCGCCTCCAGGGAAAAGGAGACGTCGCGCAGGGCCTGGACCGTGCGGTGGCGGCGATGGACCAGGCCCTTGACCGCGCCCAGCAGGCCGGGATCGCGCTCGGCGACGCGATAGGTCTTGGCCAGGTCCTCGACGAGGATCTGTGGCATGGGCGGAGCCCGTGATGAGAATGAGAAGGGCGCGGACCTTAGGGCGCGTTCTGTGAAAGCGAAACCGGGTTCTTGGGTCGGAAAGCGCGCCAACTCGCGGACTTGGCGGGTCGCTGAGCGCCGCGCCCTCTTACCGGATTGCGCCTCATGACTGCGTTCGGGGGAACGGGCTCTGCCGTGGCGGCGTTCTGCCCGGTGCGCGGGAAAAAGTCTTAACTTTCGCGCATCCGGGGTGGGGGCCGGACTCGTAACCC
>JAHUZY010000150.1 GCA_019264505.1 Phenylobacterium sp.
GACACCGCGCGCCGGGTGGCCCTGATCGCCTGGGCGCTCAGCCGATGGAACATTCAGGGGGCCGAAGTCGTTGGGTCGGCCAGCCCCGGACCTCGGGGGCCTAGGCCCCGGGATCTCCGTGTGGCGCAGGCCCGAGCGCAAGCCGTGGCCGATCGGCTGGAGGCCCTGGGCGTGCGCGACATTGAAATCAGAAGCGAGACGCCCGCCGTCTCGCCACAGGACCCCTCGGCCCTGTGGTTCGCGGCTGTGCGGCCCCTCGGCCTGGCTGGGGCGCAAGCCACCGAGGCTGAAGCCGGCCTGGATGAGGTCGCCCCGTGAACGACGCCCTTCTGGCCGGCCTGGTCCTTGTCTTCGCCCTGACCCTGTTCGCCTGGGACAAGGTGCGCCACGATCTGGTGGCGGTGTGCGCCCTGGGCGCCTGTCTGATCCTGGGGCTCACCACCCCCGACCAGGCCCTGCAGGGCTTTTCAGACCCCGCCGTGGTGGTGGTCGCCGCCGTGCTGATCATCGGCCGGGCCATCGAGCTGACCGGGGTGGCCGCCGCCGCCACCTCGCGACTGGCGGCCCTGCGCATGCCGTTTCCGCTACAGCTCAGCATCCTGCTGATCGCGGCGGCGGCCCTGTCGGCCTTCATGAACAATATCGCCGCCCTGGCGATCACCATGCCGGTGGTGGCCAGCGTCTGCCGCGCCGCCCGCCTGCCGGCCGCCGCGGGGCTCATGCCGCTGGCCTTCGCCACCATCCTGGGGGGCATGACCACCCTGATCGGCACGCCGGCCAACCTGATCCTGTCCTCGATCCGGCGGGAGGAGCTGGGCGAGCCCTTCGGCTTCTTCGCCATGTCGCCGCTGGGCGTCACCGTGGCCGGGGCGGGCCTGCTCTATCTGTGCCTGATCGGCTGGCGGCTGACCCCGCGGCGCGCGGGCGAGGAAGCCGCCAGCGGCGGTCGCAACGTGTTCGAACTGCTTCCCCCCCGCCCCGCCGCCGATGAGGAGGGCAAGGTCCCGGAGATCGACCACGAGGCCCTGTTCGCCGAGATCAAGGCCTCGGGCGGCCATGTCCTGGCGGTGATCCGTCGGCACCGGCGCATCAAGCTCGACAAGCTCGACCGGCTGTCGCCCACCGACCGGGTGCTGGTGGTCTCGCCCCTCGATCCGTGGGAGCTGGCGAGCAAGGTCGGCGGCAGCCTGGCCTTCGAGCGGTCCAGCGCCGCCGATGCGGTGACCTCCCGGGTGGCGGTGGCCCACGGCTCGCCCCTGATCCGCAGGCCCTATGACACCATCGCCGCCGAGACCGACCAGGAGCTGCGGGTCGTGGCCGCAGGGCCCCGCGCCGCCGGCGCCGAGGGTTCCCTGGGCGCCATGGAGATCCGGGCCGGCGACCAGTTGGTGCTGCACGGTCCAGCCGAAAAGCTGGAGGCCTTCCTGCGCTACGGCCGTCTGCTGGAACTCGACCGCAAGTCCGCCGTGGTGGTGCAGCCCAGGCGCGCGGCCCTGGCTCTGGCCATCTATGCCGCAGCCGTGATCGCCGCCGTCGCCTTTGGCCTGCCCACGGCGCTGACCTTCGCCGCCGCCGCGGCGGGCCTCGCGGCCCTGCGCTTCCTGCCCTCAGGCGAGATCTATTCGTCGATCGACTGGCCGGCCATCGTCCTTTTGGCGGCCATGATTCCGGTGGGCCAGAGCTTCCAGACCAGCGGGGCTGCAGCCATCGTCGCCGACTGGCTGGGCACGGGCCTGGGCGGCGCGCCCCTGTTCGCGGCCGCCGCAGCGGTGTCTGTGGCCACCATCCTTCTGTCCCTGTTCCTGAACAATGTGGCCACCGCCGTGATCATGGGGCCGGTGGCCATCGGCATGTCCGCCCAGCTGGGCTTCCCGCCGGACGCCCTGCTGCTGGCCGTGCTGATCGCCGCCTCGTCGGACTTCCTGACCCCTATCGGGCATCAGAACAATCTGCTGGTCATGGCGCCGGGGGGCTACAAGTTCCGGGACTATGCCCGGGTGGGGGCGGCCCTCACCACCCTGGTGGTGCTGGTCTCCTCGGGCATGATCTCCTTCTTCTATTCCTGAGGACGAGGGCGTCGGTCAGCGCGACCGCCCTCGTCCTTCGAGGCCCTGCTGGCGCAGGGCGCCTCAGGATGAGGACGGAATGAGAGGGTCACCAACCTCCCTCATCCTGAGGTGCGAGCGGGAGCGACCCTCGAAGGACGCAAGGCCGTGCCCCGCGCCCTTGCCTTGGCAGGGGGCAAGCCGCCACTATGTAGGACGCATCGCGACCCCAGGACGTAGCCCTTGTTCAACCGCCTGTTCGGCAAGAAAAAGCCCTCAGCCCCGCCCTCCACCGGCGGGCGCAGGGTCTATGCGGTGGGGGACATTCACGGGCGCCACGACCTGCTTGAAGGCCTCCTGCGGGAGATCGCCCGGGACGTCAGCGCCGAGCCGCCGCAGGCCCAGCCGATCCTGATCTTCCTGGGGGACTATGTGGACCGGGGGCCGGGCTCCCATCAGGTGGTGGAGACCATACTTTCCCTGCGCCGGGAGCCGGCCTTCGAGGTCCGGGCGCTCAAGGGCAATCACGAGGAGGCCCTGCTGCGCTTCCTGGACGAGCCGGGTTTCGGCTCCACCTGGGCCGAGCATGGGGGCAACGCGACCCTGGCCTCCTATGGGGTGCAGCCGCCGGCCACCCGCACCGATCCGGAGGCCTGGGCGGTGGCGCGGGAAGCCTTCGCCGCCACCCTGCCCGGCGACCACAAGACCTTCTATGACGAGCTGGAGCTGATCACCGAGGTCGGGGACTACGCCTTCGTCCATGCCGGGGTGCGGCCGGGCGTGGCGCTGGCCCACCAGACCGAGCGGGACCTGTTGTGGATCCGCGGCGAGTTCCTGCAGGCGCCAGGCCCCTTCGGCAAGGTGATCGTCCATGGGCACACCCCGATGGAGGCGCCGCAGATGACGCCGCACCGGCTGGGCCTGGACACCGGGGCCTACGCCACCGGCGTGCTCACCGCCGCCCGGCTGGACGAGGCCGGCCAGAAGATCATTCAGGCCCGGGTGGGGCGCGCGGCGGCCTAGGTCCGCCCTCAGTCGTCGATGACTTCGCCCGCCGGAATTTGGCGATAGCGGGCCTCCATCAGGGCGAAGGCGCCAAAGCTCAACAGGCCGAGCGCCACGCCGATCAGCAGACCATCGCCCCACGGCGCCCGCTCCAGCGCCTGCAGGGCCTCGGCCAGGCCCGCGGCCTCGGCGGCGTTGGCGCGAAGCCCGGCCTGGACCAGCATGACCCCCATGACGGCGAAGGCCGCGCCGCGGGCGCCATAGCCCAGACGGCCCATGGGCTCGGCCATCCGCCGCACCGCCGCGTCACAGACCAGCCGATCAGCCAGGCCGCCGCGGATCGCCTTGACCAGATTGGCCAGGCCCGCGGCCAGGATGAAGACCCCGACCCCGATGATCAGCCACTCGCCGCCGGGGATGGCGAGCGCCTGGGCCGCGGCCTCCTGTTCGCTCGCCCCCTCCTCGGGATCGGCGATGTCGTCCAGCAGGTCCATGGCGCTGAACACCGAAAAGCCCAGGGTCCCATAGACGACGCCGCTGATCGCCTGGCCGGCCCGGGCGGCCAGGGCCTTGGGGCTGGTCCCCTGGCGCTCGGCGTCGAACACCGACTGCAGCAACCGCCAGCCTGCGAAGCCGTATAGGCCGAACCCGGCCGCCCCCAAGAGGACGAGGCCGAGCGGCCAGTCGGCCCAGGCCTCCACGGCGCCGAGCGAGCCCTCGGCCTCCGGGACCATCTCCACCGCCGCCAGGACGGCGATCACGCCGATACTGAGATAGACAAACCCCCGAGCGGCATAGCCGAACCGGCAGGCGAGCTGCGCCAGGGCCCCAAGCGGCGCGGCGCTCAGCCAGTTCAGGGTCTGGCGGAGCGCGGTTTCGGCGTCGTGGTCGGAGGCTGTGGCCATGGCCGGGAGCGAACGTGCCCGCAACCGTGGCGGTTCCGGGTGCTAGTGGGCGTCGTCCCAGTTGGCCGCGGCGCGGGCCTCCACCACCAGGGGGACCGAGAAGGCGACGGCGGGTTCGGACGCCGTCTCCATCACCTTCTTGATCACCGCGATGGCGGCCTCGGCCTCGGCCTCGGGGGCTTCGAAGACCAGTTCGTCGTGCACCTGCAGCAGCATGCGGGTGGAAAGCCCGGCCTGGGCCAGGGCGCCCGGCATGCGGATCATGGCCCGGCGGATCACGTCGGCCGCCGTGCCCTGGATCGGCGCGTTGATGGCGGCGCGATCGGCGAAGGCGCGCATGCCGGCGGCCTTGGCGCCCACCTCGGGGATGTTCACCTTGCGGCCGAACAGGGTGGTGACGAAGCCCTGGCTCCGCACCTTGGCCTTTTCGGCGTCCATATAGTCGCGAATGCCGGGGAAGCGGTCGAAATAGGTGCGGATATAGGCCCCGGCCTCGTCCTGCGGGATCGACAGCTGGTTGGCCAGGCCAAAGGCCGAGATGCCGTAGACGATGCCGAAATTGATCGCCTTGGCGCGCCTTCGCGTCTCGGCCGGCATGCCCTCGATGGGCACGCCGAACATCTCCGAGGCCGTCATGGCGTGGATGTCCAAACCGTCCAAAAAGGCCCGTTTAAGCTGCGGAATGTCGCCCATATGGGCCAAAATGCGCAGCTCGATCTGGCTGTAGTCGGCGCTGATCAGCAGGTGGCCCGGCTCGGCCACGAAGGCCTTGCGGATCTTGCGGCCCTCCTCGGTGCGGATCGGAATGTTCTGCAGGTTGGGGTCCGAGGAGGACAGCCGCCCCGTCGTGGTGGCCGCCAGCGCAAACGAGGTGTGCACGCGGCGGGTGTCCGGCGCGATGGCCGCGACCAGCGCGTCGGTGTAGGTGCCCTTCAGCTTGGACAGCTGGCGCCAGTCCAGCAGGACCCGCGGCAGCTCGTGGCCTTGCGCGGCCAGCTCCTCCAGCACCGAGGCGTCGGTGGACGAGGCGCCCGACGCCGTGGTGCGCTTCGGCGCCAGCCCCATCTCCTGATAGAGGATCTCGCCCACCTGCTTGGGCGAGCCCAGGTTGAAGGGCCGGCCGGCGAGGCTGTGCGCCTTGGCCTCGAACTCGGCCATGCGCAGGGAGAAGTCGTTGGAGAGCCTGCGCAGGTGCTCGGGGTCGACGGCGATGCCGGCCACCTCCATGTCGGCCAGCACGGCGGCCAGCGGCCGCTCCAGGGTCTCATAGACGGTGGAGAGGCCCGCAGGCGCCAGCTTGGGTTTCAGCACGTCATAGAGGCGCAAGGTCACGTCGGCGTCCTCGGCCGCGTAGCAGGTGGCGGCCTTCAGCTCGACATTCTTGAAGCTTTTCTGCGCCTTACCCGAGCCCGCCACCTGCTTGAACGGGATCGGCTCATGGTTCAGCCACAGGCGCGACAGCTCGTCCATGCCGTGGCCATGCAGGCCCGCCTCCAGGACGTAGGAGATCAGCATGGTGTCCTCGACCGGCGCCACGCGCACGCCGTAGCGCGACAGGACGGCCAGGTCGTACTTGGCGTTCTGGGCGATCTTCAGGACCGCGGGGTCCTCCAGCATCGGCTTCAGAAGCTCGATGGCGATGGGCAGCGGGATCTGGGTCAGGTCGGACGGGGCGTCCAGCGCCAGGCCGTCCATCTCCTCATGGGCCAGCGGAATGTAGCAGGCCTGGCCGGGCACGACGACCAGCGACACGCCGCAGAGGCCGGCGCTGGCGGACGACAGGGCGTCGGTTTCGGTGTCGAAGGCCACGATCCCTGCGGCCCGGGCCTTCTCGATCCAGGCCTCCAGCGTGGCCACATCGCGCACGCATTCATAGCCGTTGACGTCGATCGCCGGCGCCTCGGGCGCAGAGCGCGGTTCCGGCGCCGGCTGGCTGGGGGCCGCATCGCCGGCGCTCACGCGCCTGGCCAGGCTGCGGAACTGCATCTCTTCCAGGAAGGCGGCCAGCACGGCGGGCTCCGGCTCAGCCACGGCCAGGTCGTCGATGGGGGCGGGCAGGGGGGTGTCGCAGTCCAGCTGCACCAGCTGACGCGACAGGCGGATCTGGTCGGCGAAGTTGATCAGGGTCTCGCGCCGCTTGGGCTGCTTGATCTCGCCCGCCCGGGCCAACAGCGTGTCGAGGTCGCCATATTCATTGATCAGCTGGGCGGCGGTCTTGATGCCAATCCCCGGCGCGCCCGGCACATTGTCGACGGAGTCGCCGCACAGCGCCTGGACGTCCACCACCTTTTCCGGCGGCACCCCGAACTTCTCGATCACCTGCTCGCGGCCGATCTTCAGGTTCTTCATGGTGTCGAGCATGAAAACCCGGTCGCCGACCAGCTGCATCAGGTCCTTGTCCGACGAGATGATGGTCACCTCGCCGCCGGCGTCGCGCACCTTGCAGGCATAGGCCGCGATCAGGTCGTCGGCCTCATAGCCGGGCAGCTCCAGGCTCGGCACGCCAAAGGCCCGGGTCGCCTCCCGCACCAGGGGAAACTGCGGGATCAGGTCCTCCGGCGGCGGCGGCCGGTGGGCCTTGTACTGGTCATAGAGGGCGTTGCGGAACGTCTTCTCCGAATGGTCGAAGATCACCGCCAGGTGGGTGGGGCCATCGACCTGGGCCCGCATCTCCACCAGCAGCTTCCACAGCATGTTGCAGAAGCCCGACACCGCGCCCACGGGCAGGCCGTCGCTCTTGCGGGTCAGGGGCGGCAGGGCGTGATAGGCGCGGAAGATATAGCCCGACCCATCCACCAGAAAGAGCCGCACCGGCGGCCCATCCTGAGTGGGCGTCCGCGGCAGATCCGGCAGGGGGGCGGTGTCGAGGGTGTCGGTCATGCGCGGGAAGATAGGCGCGGGCGGGGCGGTGGTCACGGGGGGAGTGGGAATCTGCGCGAACGGGCGCGCTGCCTCTCTGCGTCTAGAGCCGGCCGGTGGCTAGAGCCTAACACCACCAAGAAGTCACATGTCTTCGAACAGCTCAGCTTGAGGTGAAATCGGCGGAAGCGGCATCAGCCAAGTGGGCACGACATCAATGCCGGCGAGGCTTCCAAACTTCATGATCCCATCGTCGTCTGAGTAGATTTTTGCAGCGCCTCGTGACTTGGCAATCGCGATGATCTGCCGATCAATTTTGACCTTCTGCCAGGGAGCCTCCACTCCAGCCCTCTTATCACCTGCGCGAACGGCCTCTCGCGTCATTGCTGCCAATTCGACAGCCGCTACCGTGTCGAAATCCGCAATTTTAAACCGGGCAGATCGGCTGAGACGCTCAATCACAGCGGGGCCGGCGTCTTCCAAACCCACAAGTACCTCCGCCAACGCAGGCGTAGGTATCAGTATTGTGTCTCCCGAACGTTGAACCTCTCCTTCCAGAAAGGAAAAGCGCTCAGGAACCCGGCTTACCAGCTCCCCGGTCTGCGGATCTACCGGCGGCTGGGCATCCGGATGGACCAGGAGCATGAACGCCGTCGCGTCTAAGACGATCAATGAACGTCGTCCTCGCCCACGCGCAGCCCCATCAACTCCTCATATAGAGTGTCGGTGCTGACGGCGTTTCTAGGTGGAATGGAGCGTATATCCGTCAGGACTGCACTCAGTGGGGCGTCATCGAGAATTTCGTAGTGATCAACACTGAAAGCGAGAAGCTTCCACGTTCCTTCCGGGTGACGTTCCCATCGCCCACTCCCAAACAGACGAACCTTCGACCCATAAAGATGTGGAGCAAGTTCACGGGCCGTCTCACGATCAAGGTCGATATTAGTGAAAGTGACCCGTCCGTCCTGCAACGTCACGTGGGCTGTCTTATCTCGGCCACCGATACTCACTATTTGTCCGTCGATCGACCCGTGCTGACGAAAGGCTGGAAAAGTAAGCGCTTTTGGTCGAGTGCGCCCTGGAAATGGAATTATTAAAGCGCCGGTCGGCCCGATGATTTCACCGACGGCGTTGTCTTCCGCCAGCATGTCATCCAGCACCTTAAAGGCCTTTCCAGTGCCATGTGGCGGCGCAGCGTCGAGCACTCTCTCAAGACGTTGCTGCACTTTCGGCGCATCCTGCTGCTCGACTCGGCTAACCAGACGCGCACTCCCCTCCTCGATCCTCGCGAAGTGGGTAGTCTCCTTGTGCCCCATCAGGTCAGCAAGGGCGGCCATATACTCCGCCAGACGTGCCATCGGCAGCGTGTCTGGCGTGAAGACGTCAATCCGGAAGGTGTATTCACTGTTCGACATGACGACCTCCCTCACGTGTGGCCAAAGGTAGGCGCACATTACGGATAAAACGGCTCAGGTTGCAGCCGAGTTTCCACCAAGCTGAGGTGGTGCTTGTGAGGCGATCACGCTCGCCTGAACACCGCATCCAAACCCGGCAACGCCCCGCGCCCGGCGAACGACCCGAACGTCCCCGTCTCCAGATAGGCCGGCAGGGCCTCCACCAACGCCCCATAGGTGGCGCGGAAGGGGGCGGTGGCTGAGGAGAGGCGCCGCACGCCCAGGGCGGCGAGGCGCTGTGCCGCAGGCGTGGTCGGGCGCAGCATGATGTTGAGGGGGGCCTTGATCCCATCGGCCAGGGCGCCGATCACCGCCTCATCGGCCGGACCGGGCGTGAAAATCCCGCTGGCGCCGGCTTCGAGATAGAGGGCCGCGCGGCGCAGGGTTTCGGCCAATGCGACGTTCAAGATTGCGCGTCGGCATGGCCGCGCCATGGCTTTGAACAGCTGGCGACCGCACGCCATCCGCGTCACGCTGGAACGTTCATCCAATGGTTGCGATTCTCGAATACCCGTGATCTTCTAATGGGCGCAAGGTTCGGGGGAACGTCGTGAAACACATTTTGTTGGTGCTCGCGGGCGCTAGCCTGCTCTCAGGCTGTGCGGCGGCCGGTGTCGCTCGGGTCGATGGCGCCGGGTCGCCGGTCCAAAGCATCCGCGCGCTGCAGACCGTCGATCTGCCGTCTGCTCTCAATCCAGCCGGGCTTGATGCCCGGAACTCTGCAGTCAAGAGCTGTATTGAAGCTGGCGCACAAGAGATGAACGACAAATGTAAGACGCTGTCGGTCAAATCGCCGCAGTTTGGAAGGCTCTCACGGCTATTGGGATTTGACAGTACGACGGAGATTACCGGGCGCGGAGATAAGGTCGCTCTAGAACGTCTTCGTCTCGAGGCCGCGTTTGATAGATTCTATGACTCGGGTAACACGACATACGGCAGCCGGGAGGAGCGCCGAAACCGGATCCTCCACCGCCTCATCGCAGCCTCCGACACCAACTGTGGCATTTTTGCTGAGAACCTCTATGGCGTGCAAGCCACGGCAAACTTCGGATTGGGGTCGCTGGCGACCGTGCTGGGTGGCGCGGGAGCGATCGTTAGCGGGGTCGATGCAGCACGAACGCTGTCCGGCTTGTCGAGCATGGCCTCTGGCGTCCGGGCGGAGGCGAACGAAGACTTCTTCCGGCAGCAGTGGGTCGAGGCGCTCACGAAAGCTATCAGCAGTGAACGGGACCGGCTTCGCACGGAGATGCAGTCGAACGCCAAGGCCTCCATCAGCGCCTACCCTGTTGAGGCTGCCGTCGCCGACGCGATCCGTTACAACAATGCGTGCAGCCTCGTGGCTGGGCTTCAGAAGGTGAATGAGGCCGTCATAATCGCCGACGATCCGGCGGGGCTTCGCGCCTTCCGCAATAGCTATAGCCGCGCGGGGTTCGACGCTTCGTTCAACGTTTCCGCCGCCGTTCGGCGCGACGATGGCTCGTCTGACCGCACCCTAGCGGACGCCAGTGGCAGCTACGAGAGCGTCTCGTCTGAGCTTGCGCGCCTCCGTGTCCACATCGCCGAAGGCAAGACCGAGGCGACGATCCCGGAAGATAAACGGGTCGAGGCGGCGGCAGAAATAGATGGCGCGTTCAAGAAGCTCTATTCCACCGAACAGGGGGCAAACGCCCTCCTTACCTCGCATCTAGCGCAGCTCAAGGCGCACCGGGACCGCCACTCAACGTTGAGCGATGAGCTAGGATTGGCGGACAACCAGCAACAGCGGGACGCCAAGATTGCGGAGATGCGCGCGAATGCGGCAGCGGCAGAAGTTATTGCGATGTCTGCGCTGCAGATGATCTCGCATACAGAGCAGCAGGTTAGCGCCATCTTGGCGAAACATAAAAAGGATCCTGCGTCTGCGAAGACGCCATGACGTTGGGGTGAGCGCTTTGATCAGTGAGTTGATCCGCAGGCGCTTCCCGCCGCCTCACCCAAACACCGCATCCAAATCCGGCAACCTCCCC
>JAHUZY010000183.1 GCA_019264505.1 Phenylobacterium sp.
GTCCACATGCAGGACGAAAAGCCGCCGTCCCCGCGCGGCGCTCCAGGCATGGGCGGCCAGCAGCAGGGCCAGACTGTCGCCGCCGCCGGAATAGGCGACGGCCACGGGCGCCGCCGAGGTGTGGCTCAGATGCGCGTCGAACAGGTCGGTGGCGAAAGCGCCCGACCGCTCAAGGGCTGATTTCAGCCGCACCGGGCCTGGGTGCGCGCCGCCGCCGCCCGCGACTGGATGGACGGCGCCGCCGACGGGTAGCGCCGCGACAGCTCGGCCAGGGTCTGACAGGCCTCGGGGCTGCGGCCCAGGGCGATCAGGGAGCGCGACAGCTCCAGCACCCCGTCGGGCGCCCAGGCCGTCGTGGGCCAGCCACGGATGGCGGCGATAAAGGCGCTGGCGGCTTCAGCATCGGCGCCGCGGACCACCAGGGTCTTGCCCAGCCAGTAGTTGGCCTCAGGCGCCAGGCTGGCGTTTCCATGGGTGGCGACGAAGGCCTCGAAGGCGGACTCCGCCCCATCGTAGTCGCCGCTGAGCATCAGGCCGCGGGCGCGGTCGAAATCGGCCTGGGGCGAGCCCCCGCCGCCGGCGCTGGGGGGCGGCCCGGAGAAGCTGGATGTCGCGCTCCCGCTGCCCGCGCCGGCTGGCGGAACGCCGGTGAACACTTCCAGGGCGGCGATCTTCTGGTTCATGGCGGCCAGCTGGCTTTCCAGGGCGCTCGCCTTGTCCCGGCTCTGACGGAGTTCGAAATTGGTGGTCTCGATCTGGCCGTTCAGGCGGGTGATGACACTCTCCAGGTCGGTGAGCCGACGGTTCAGCTCTTCGATCCGGTAGTCGGTCTCGGCCGGCTGGACGACCACCGGCCGGCCGGTGTCACGGCCCTGGAAGACGATGGCCCGCAGCTCGCGCACCACCTTCTCCATCCGCTCCACACGCCGGGCGTCGCGGATGTCCAGGGGATCCTCCATGGAGGTCTGGGCCAGGGCGAGCGTCGGCGCTGTCACGGGGCCGATCAGGCTGAGGGACAGGACCAGGGCGGCGGGCAGGGCGATACGTCGGCGAGAGGTCATGGTCAGATCATCTATGGGGCCGAAGGGCCGAAATTGCGGCGTCGCTGGCACCATGGGCTCGAGCGGCCCCGGCGCCAATGGGCGACGCCTCCCGGACACAAAGCAAAGAGGGGACCCCACCGGGATCCCCTCTCACTACCTTACGTGTGGTCGCAGCGCTTAGCGCGCGCCGGAGGTGATCGCGGTGTGGGCGTTCCGGTTACGCTGGTAGGCGTCTTCCGAGGTGCCCGGATCGATCGGACGTTCCTTGCCATAGGAGACGGTGGTGATCCGGCTCGACGAGACGCCCCGCGACACCAGGAAGTCACGCACGGCGTTGGCGCGGCGGGCGCCGAGCGCCAGGTTGTACTCGCGGGTGCCGCGTTCGTCGGCATTGCCTTCCAGGCGGATCATCACCGACGGATAGCGGTTCAGCCAGGCGGCCTGGGCTTCGAGAACCGGGGCGGCGTCCGAGCGGACCGAGTAGGAGTCGAAGTCGAAATAGACCCGATCGCCAACATTGATCACGAAGTCCTGCTGGGTGCCGGGCAGCGGGCCCTGGCTCACCGGCGGCGGCGGGGTCGAGGGCTGAGTCGCCGGGGGCGGCGCGGGCGGGGTCGGCGGCATGGTGTCGGGCTTGGGCCGCGAGGCGCAGGCGGTGACGGAGGCCGCAGCCAGGGCGATGACCGCGAACTGAGCGGCGCGCTTGGTAAGGGTGATGGTGGTCATTTCGAGGTCATTCCTTGTTATACGTTTCTTACGGGCGGCGCGCCGAGCGCCGAAAACAATGGATCTGCGCCCTGGCTTTATGACGACTCTGAACTAGGCCAACAATACTAATCGCCTGCTCCTACATTCACTTATCAGTTGAGTAGCGGGGACCATGCCGGATCCGAACCCGACTGCGGGTAGGGGGCCGGGCGAACGATGCGTCCCGTCACATCAACCGTCCACAAACGCGAAGCGCCGCCAGGCGTTTCACGGGAGAACATCAAAACTCTGCCATTGGGCGCCCAGGTCGGCCCCTCATCGAGGTAGCTGGTGGTCAGAAGGCGCTCTCCAGATCCATCCGGACGCATGACGCCGATGTGGAACTGGCCGCCGGCCTGCTTGGTGAAGGCGATGAACTCTCCGGTAGGACTCCAGACCGGGGTCATGTACCGCCCGGACCCGAAGGAAATGCGACGGGCGCCGGAGCCGTCGGCGTTCATCACATAGAGCTGAGGGCTGCCGCCCCGGTCGGAATTGAAGGTGATCTGGCTTCCGTCCGGCGAAAAGGACGGCGAGGTGTCGATGGACGGGTCGCTGGTCAGCCGGCTCGAGGAGCGGCTGCGCAGGTCCATCACATGGACATCGGTATTGCCGCCCCGCTCCACGGAGAAGGCCACCTTGCCCCCGTCGTGGGAGAAGCGCGGGGCGAAGACCATGCCGTTGAACGAGCCCAGGCTCTCCCGACGGCCGGTCTCCAGATTGAACAGATAGATCGACGACCCCTCCGGCCGCAGGGCCATATAGGTGATCTCCTGGCTCGTGGAGGAGAAGCGGGGGGTCATCACGATGTAGGAGCCGTCGGTGAGATAGCTCGGATTGGCCCCGTCCTGGTCCATGATGGCTAGGCGCTTGATCCGGTCGATCCGCCCGCCGCTCTCGGCCACGAACACCACCCGGGTGTCGAAATAGCCCTTCTCACCGGTCAGCCGCTCATAGACGGCGTCGGAAATCTTGTGCGCCACACGCCGCCAGTTCTCCGAGGTGGAGGTGAACTGCATGCCCAAGAGTTGCTGCTCGGCGAAGACGTCCCACAGGCGGAAATTGACGGTCAGCCGGCCGGTGGCGTCCACCGTCACCTCGCCATTGACCAGGCCCTGGGCGTTGATCGTCTTCCAGTCGGCGAACCGCGGCTGGTAGCGGATGTCCAGGTCCCGTTCGATGAAGGCGGCCGGATCGATAGGGCGAAACAGGCCCGAACGCTCCAGATTGCTGGTGATGACTTGGGCGATCTCCGCGCCGCGCTCGCCGCGGAAGCCGGGCACGGCCACGGGCAGGGGCTGAATGTCCCCGCGGTTGACGTCCACCTCGATCTGGGCGCGGGCGGGGCTTGTGAGGGCGCCGGCCGACAGCAGGGCTGCTGTCAGGGCGACGAACAGGGTCCGCAGTCGCATGGGCTATTTGCTCCTCAGTTGTCGGCGCACGCCTGGGCGGCGTTGAAGCTCACGGCGATCTGATCGCCATAGAACTCCCGGGGAAGGGTGGTGAAGGGGGCGGCGCTGTAAACCGCGCGAATGGCTCGCTCGGCCGCCGCCCGGGTGACGGGGTCGGATGAATTTTCCTGGCCGCCGGCCCGGACATCGCCGACCACACGGCCGTCGCTGCCCAGGCGGAAGGTGACGCGGACCCGGACGTTGCGGGCGGCTTCCACCTCGCAGTTCGGGTTCCACCGGCGCTGCAACTCCTCGGACAGGCCCGACATGGCTGCGCCCGTTATGCCGCTGCCGCTGGTCGAGCGCGGCTGGGTCGCGGTTTCGGGCCGCGCCGCGCCGCGGGCTGCAGACGAACTCTGCGAGCCCTTGAGGCTGGAGGCCAGGGCGTCGAGATCGAGGGCGTCCGACTTCTTCGCCGGCGCGGCTGCTGCCGGCTTTGGGGCGGGCGCCTTGGGCGCGGGAGCCGGTTTGGGCGCCGGGGCGGGTTTCGGCGTGGGCGCCGGCTTGGGCGTCGGGGTCGGGGCCGGCTTCGGGGCCGGGGCCTTCGGCGCCGGCGGCGTGGGCGTCGGCTGGGGGGCAGGCTGAGGCTCAGGCGCAGCGACCGGAGCCTCCAGGGGGGCGTCGGGCTCGGGCGTCTCGGTCTGAGCGGTCTGGTCCTCTGGCCCCTGGACGGCGGGGCGGGGATTGGCGGGGATCGAGCTCACGATGTTGATCGGAACGACCGACCCGATCTTCAGTTCACGCTCCCACGGCCAGGGGATCAGCGCCGCGCCCAGCACCACGGCGTGCAGGATGCCTGAGAGCAGGAGGGCTGTGCCCAGGTCAGACCGCTCGCCGCGCATGGGCCGTCCTCAGCGCGCTGCTTGATCCGCGCCCGAAGAGGGGCCGCCGGTCTCGGTGAGCAGGTTGATGGAGGTGAAGCCGGAACTGGCCAGGGCGGCCATCACCTGGGCGACCAGGGCGTAGTTGGTCCGCCCATCGGCGCGCACATAGATGGGCCGCTCGGTGGACCCGTCAGCCATGGCGATCAGGCGCGGCGACAGGCTGGCGAACGCCGTCTCTTCTTCGTCGATGAAGATGCTGCCATCGGCCCGCACCGAGACCGTCAGGGGTTCGGACTGGTCAGGGATGGCGCTGGCCTCGGTCTTGGGCAGCTCCAGCGGCACGCCTACCGTGAGCAGCGGCGCGGAGATCATGAAGACGATCAGCAGGACCAGCATCACGTCCACCAGGGGCGTGACATTGATCTCCGACAGGGCGCCGCGCCGGCTGGCGCGCCTGCGCCGCCGTCCGCCGCCGCCAGCCGAATAGGCGTCGTGGGAGGAAAGCGCCATGGCGTCAGGCCCGGTCGCTCAGGCGCCGCTGGATGGCGGTGGCCAGGTCGTCGGCGAAGCCTTCCAGCCGACCGCCATAGCGCGCGGCGTCCGACGAGAACTTGTTGTAGGCGATATAGGCGGGGATGGCCGCGGCCAGGCCGATGGCGGTGGCGAACAGGGCCTCGGCGATGGCCGGCGCCACCACGGTCAGGTTGGTGTTCTGCTGAATGGCGATGGCCTGGAAGGCGTCCATGATCCCCCAGACGGTGCCGAACAGGCCGACAAAGGGCGAGGCGGTGGCGACGATGGCCAGCAGGGGCAGGCCTTCCTCCACCCGGGCGCTTTCCCGGGCGATGATAGCGTCCAGCACACGGTCGATCCGCTGGATCAGGAAGCCGGCCTGGCTGTCGCTCGAAAGGCCCTTGGTGCGGGCCTCGCGCCATTCGCGCAGGGCGGCCTGCAGCATGCGCGGCAGGGCGTGCCGGGGCCGATCGCCGGCCTCGTTGGCGATCTCTTCCAGGGAGCGGCCGGAGGACACCTGGTCCTCGAACCGGTCGGCATGTCGGTTCAGGGATCCGAACCGCACCAGCTTGTCGATGATCACCGCCCAGGAGAACAGCGAGGCCAGGGCCAGACCGATCATCACGGCCTTGATCACCCAGTCGGCGCGCATGAACAGCGCGACCATGGAGAAACTCTCGGCCGTCAGGGTGGCGGAGGCGGCGGGGTCCATGCGGTGTGGGCTCCGTTGTCGTTCGGGCGGAGACGCCCAAGGCTGAAGTGAAACGCTGCGGTGGCGAACTTAAGGCGCCGGATCGTGACGATCACGCCCGTACCCGCTGCAGTGGAACAACATTAGGGTTACCGAAGTCTGCGTGGGCCACGAAGACGTTCAACGCGCCGCGATGTCCTTCGGCCTTCAGACCTCGGCGTCTGGCGTAAAATAGGGCGAGAGCGCCGCAGCCATGCCCGGGGGCGGCTTGCGGGGCCGGCCATCCAGACCGATGCAGGCGGCCATCACTGCGGCCTGGGCGATCAGGGTCTCGCCCCGGACGATCCTCTGACTGATGAACAGGCGAGGCCCCTTCACCCGGTCATAGGTGGTGCGCACCTGCAGGGCGTCGTCGATGCGGGCGGGGGCTTTGAAGTCCAGCTCCATCCGCACGATGGTGAAGGCCGTGGGTGTGTCCTGGTCCAGCAGTTCGGCGTGGCGAACGCCGGCCAGCCGCAGGAAGTCGGACCGTCCGCGCTCGAAATAGCGCAGATAGTTGCCGTGATAGACGACCCCGGTGAAGTCGGTGTCCTCGTAATAGATCCGCACGGGCAGGACATGCTCGCGGCCGTCGATCCAGCCGGCGGAGGGTTCGCCAGGGGCAGGGGTCATGAGGGGCCTCCGCTACTCGTCGAACAGGGTGGGCTGGCCAGCCCCAGGCGGCTGGGGCGGCGGGGTCAGGCCAAGATGGCCGTAGGCCTTGGCGCAGGCCACCCGGCCCCGGGGCGTCCGTTGGATGAAGCCCTGTTGCATCAGATAGGGCTCGATGACGTCCTCGACCGCGTCCCGGGCCTCGGCGATGGCGTAGGCGATGGTCTCCACCCCGGCAGGTCCGCCGCCATAGTTGTCGATCAGCGCCCGCAGATAGCGGCGGTCCAGGGAGTCGAGACCCACCTCGTCCACCTCCAGCCGCGCCAGGCCCCGACCGGCCGCGCCTTTGTCGATGGCCGCCGCGCCCTCGGCGGCGGCGAAGTCGCGGACCCGGCGCAGCAGCCGGCCAGCGACCCTTGGGGTGCCCCGGGCGCGGGCGGCGATCTCAGCGGCGCCATCCCGCGTCAGATTGACCCCCATCTTGCCCGCGGCATGTGCCAGCACCTTGATCAGCTCGTCGGCGGTATAGAATTCCAGCCGCACCGGGATGCCGAACCGGTCGCGGAGTGGCGTGGCCAGCAGGCCCGCCCGGGTGGTGGCGGCCACCAGGGTGAAGGGCGAAAGATCGATGCGGATCGAGCGGGCGGAGGGACCTTCGCCGATGATCAGGTCCAGGACGTGATCCTCCATGGCGGGATAGAGGATCTCCTCCACATTGGCCGCCAGGCGGTGGATTTCGTCGATGAACAGGACGTCGCCGGCCTCCAGATTGGTCAGGATGGCGGCGAGATCCCCGGCCTTGGCCAGGACTGGGCCGGAGGTGGCGCGGAAATTGACCCCCATCTCCCGGGCGATGATCTGGGCGAGCGTCGTCTTGCCGAGCCCCGGCGGCCCAAACAGCAGGACATGATCCAGCGTGTCGCCCCGGTCCCGGGCGGCCTGAATGAAGACCCGCAGATTGGCCTTGGACTGCTCCTGGCCGACGAATTCGGCGAGGGTCTGGGGGCGGTAGGCGCGGTCGGTCCCCTCGGTCGGCGCGGCCTCGCCGCTGACCAGCCGGCTCACCGGCCCAGCTCCTGCAGGGCGGCCTTGATCAGGGCGGCGGCCTCGGCGTCCTCACCCAGCCGCAGCACGGCCGCCTCCACCAGGCGCCTGGCCTGGGGCTCGGCGACGCCCAGGCCCATCAGGGCGGCGACCGCCTCGCCCGCGGCGGAGGGGGCCGGTGGCGCATCGGCCGCGCCGGCGCCGGGCGCAAAGGCGCTCACCGGCAGGTCGGTGAGGGGCTTGTCCTTCAGCTCGGTGGCGATGCGCAGGGCGAGCTTGGGGCCCACCCCTTGCGCGCGGGCGATGGCGGCCTTGTCCTGGCGCCCAGCCGCGGCGGCCAGCTCGGCCGGCGGCAGCACGTCCAGCACCGCCAGGGCCGCCTTGGGCCCGACGCCCTGAATCTCCTTGAGGATCAGGAAGGTGCGGCGCTCGTCCCGGGTCAGGAAGCCGTAGAGGCGCATGCCCGCCTGCTCGCTCCACTGGGTTTCGATATGCAGCACCGCCTCTTCGCCCACCGGCGGCAGGCGCGAGAGGGTGCGCGCGCCGCAGCGGACGACATAGCCGACGCCGAGCACGTCGATCAGGGCGTCCTCCTCGCCGATCTCGGCGACCGTTCCGCGCAGCCGGCCGATCATCACGCCACCCTCCTCGACGGCGCGCGGCTCGCCAGACTCCGGGCGGTGCGGGCATGGGCGTGGGCGATGGCTACGGCCAGGGCGTCAGCGGCGTCGGCGGTCACTCCGCCGGCGGCCGGCAGCAGTCGGGCGATCATGAAGGCCACCTGGTCCTTGTCTGCGCCGCCCGTGCCCACCACGGCCTTTTTGACCACGGTGGCGGCGTATTCGGCCACCGGCAGGC
>JAHUZY010000330.1 GCA_019264505.1 Phenylobacterium sp.
GCCGGCTATAGGCCAGGTAGCCGATATTGGCGCCCAGGCGCAGGCCGACGCCGGCCCGGATCGGCGCCAGGATGATGTCGCTGGCCTTCTGGTAGTTCACGCCCAGCCCGCCCACGAGGTAGGCCGAACCCTCCACGCCGGGGAAGCGCTGATAGATGGCGTCCGGATAGTGCAGATTGTAGCAGAGGGTGAAGACCCGGCTGGCGTTGGCGCCCAGGTCCCAGCCGATGGAGGGGCCCTGCCAGAAGACCTCCTGGGTCTGGCGGTTCTTCATATAGAGCAGGCCGCGACCGTAGCGGGCGCCGATGCTGATGGCGGCTGAGCCCTCTTCGCCGGCGATGTAGCCGGTGGGGCTGCCGTTCTCGGCGAAGATGCGCTCGATGGCCCCGCCGGCGGCTTCGGCCGTCACGCCGAGGAAGTCGGAGACGTCGCGGACAATCTCGTCGCGGGAATAGGTGGCGGCCTGCTGGGCCTCCGCCGGGAAGTTGGGGTCCTGCTCAGGCAGGGGCGCCTCCTGGGACGCCCCCTGGGGGGCGGGCTGGGCCGTGGCGCAGCCGGCGAGGCCAGCCGTGCCGGCCGCCGCCAGTCCGCTTACGATCAGCTTGCGACGGTCCATGTCTGTTCTCCTGATGACGGTGGGATCGTCCCGTCTCTCGAAGGCATGAATGGGGCAGCTTGGCTTAATGTCTGATTAAGCATGTTGGGCTGCGGGCCTCAGGGCGTCGTGGCGCCAGGCGCAGCCAGATAGATCGGATTGGAGAGCGCCAGCAGCGCCCCATTGAGATCCCGCAGCTCCACCCGCAGCCACCCCGTCCGACCCCGGCTGCGCCGGGTGAAGGCCACCGTCGCCTGTGGCCCCTCAGGCACGGGCAGGACCTCAACAGCGCCGCCCGGCTCGACCACATGAAGGCGGGCGGCTGGCGCGCCCTCAATCGTCGCTCGGAAGGTGATCGTCTGCCCGGCCGGCGCGGCGATCTGGCCGCCCATCACGGCGCGGACCTCCCCGGCGCGCGCCTCCAGGTCGAAGGCCGTCAGGCCAGGATGGGTGAGATCGATGAAGGCCCGGCCCGACCGCAGGCCGGCCATCAGGTCAGACTGGGAGAGACTGGCGGCCCAGATCACGGTGGCGGGCCGGCCCAGGGCTCCCACCGCTTCGACCGGCCGGTCAGGGTCGTGGCTGTCGCTGCCGGCGATGGCCGTGATCTGATGACCCTGATCCAGCAGGTCCTGCCAGAAGCCGATCCCGCTGAGCGGCGATTCGGCCCGGCCGCCGAAAGCCGCCATGGCCCCGCCGTTCAGCACCTCGACGGCGTCGATCTTCGCGGCGTCGAAGTCGCCCCGCCAGCCACAGCCCATGCAGGCCTCGCCCGACGGCATGCGCGGGTGGTTGATGGAGACCACGGCGCCGAGGCTGGCGGCCTGGTCGATCACGGCGTCGAGGTCTGTGGCGCCCGGCGACCCCAGGCGAAACTCCAGGGGGGCGGTCAGGCCGAACAGATTGGCGTGACCCTGGAAGGTGGTCAGCTCCCGGCCCGGGATCAGCAGGATGTCGTCGAAATAGGGCTGCAGCTCCCGCAGGCCCTGGGTGTGGGAGGCGGCGTTGTGTTCGGTGAGCGCGACGAAATCCAGGCCCCGCGCCGCTGCGGCCTCAACGACCTTGAACAGGGGACACGGGATGCGAGCCCCACGCCGGCTCTGGCAGGTTCCATCGCTGTGGCCGGAGTGGACGTGCAGATCCCCGCGCCACCAGCCCGGCCCTGCGGCCAGGGGCGCATCGGAGAAGCCTGTGAAGGGCGCATCCTGCGGCTCCAGCCAGATGTCGGCTGTGTATCGGGTGATCACTCCGGCCCGCAGGTTGGGCACGCCCAGGACCAGCGCCCAGCGGCCGGCCGGCAGTGGGCCTGGGAGATAGGACGGCGTCGCATCGGTCGACGCTATCGTGAACCGGTCACGGGCCCCGCCGCTCCAACCCCGGAAGCGCTCGGGGTCCCGCAGGCCGAGATCGATCGTCGTGCGGACCTCACCCCCGTCGTGACGGAAGACAACGATGAGCCGCCCTGTCCCCGAGGGTAGGGCGAAGGGCAGCTCCACATAGGTCTCGTGGTCGGCCCGGGTGAGCTGGCCCTCCAGGCGGATGTCGGCCGGGCGTTCAGGAATCGGCGCGGCCGCCGCAGCGCCGGCGAGCGCCAGGGCCACAAGACACGCAAGCGCCGCCGCAAGTCGCACCATTTTCGCCCCTCGCCCATCGGGCTCTCCGGGAGAGCCCGACCTATCCTGGCAGGATCGAGGCGGTCTTAGAACTCTTCCCAGGTGTCGTCCTGGGCCTGGGGCGCCATCTTCAGGGCCGCGGACCCTTGAGTCTGGTAGCGGGCCTGCGGGCGTTGCGTGCGGGGCGGCTGGGCGGTCGGACGCCGGGCGGGCGCGCTGCGGGTCTCGGCGCCGGCCACCCTGAAGCGGCTGATCAGGCGGGTGAGTTCGCCGGCGTCCTGGGCCAGGGCCTGGCTGGCGGCGGTCGACTGTTCGACCATGGCGGCGTTCTGCTGGGTCATCTGGTCCATCTGATTGACCGCCGTATTGACCTCCTGCAGGCCGGTGGCCTGCTCCTGGGCGCTGGCGGCGATCTCGGAAACCAGGCCCGTGATGCGGCTCACCTGGCTGACGATTCGCTGGAGCGCATCGCCGGTCTTGCCGACCAGGCCGACCCCTTGGGCCACCTGTTCGGTGGAGGCGCTGATCAGGGCCTTGATCTCCTTGGCGGCCTCGGCCGAGCGCTGGGCCAGAGCCCGGACTTCGGAGGCGACCACGGCGAAGCCACGGCCGGCGTCCCCGGCCCGGGCGGCCTCGACCCCGGCGTTGAGGGCCAGAAGGTTGGTCTGGAAGGCGATCTCGTCGATCACCCCGATGATCTGACTGATCTGGGAGGAGGATTGCTCGATCTGGCCCATGGCGGCGACCGCCTCGCCCACCACCTGGCCCGAAGCTTCCGCGTCAGTGCGGGCGGCGCCGACCACGTCGCGGGCCTCCTTGGCGCCCTCGGCGGTGCGTTTGACCGTGGCGGTGAGCTCATCGAGCGCCGCTGCGGTCTCTTCAAGGCTCGCCGCCTGCTGCTCGGTGCGGCGCGAGAGGTCATCAGCCGCCTGGGCGATCTCTGAGGTGGCGCCGTCAATGCTGCTGGTCGCGCCGATGATGGCGCCCATGGCGTCGGCCAGACTGGTGATGGCGGCGTTGAAATCGGTCTGAAGCCGGGCGTATTCGCTGGGGAAGTCACCATCGATGCGCGCCATGAGATCGCCGGCCGCGACCGCCGAGAGGCCGGCCCCGATCGCGGCCATGGCCTGCTCCTGACGGGCATGGGCCACCTGCTGTTCCTGCAGCCGGCGCTTGCGGTCCATTTCAATCTCGGTGACGTCGGTGGCGAACTTGACCACCTTCACGGGCTTCCCGTCCGCATCGAGGATCGGATTGTGGGTCGCCTGAATCCAGACCTCGCGGCCGCCCTTGCCGAGGCGCAGATACTTGCTGGACAGGAATTCGCCGCGGTTCAAGGTGGCCCAGAATTCCTTGTAGTCAGGCTTTGATACTTCGTCGGGCTGCACGAACAGGCGGTGATGGCGACCGACAATTTCTTCGGAAGTATAGCCCAAGGCGTCGAGGAAATTCTGGTTGGCCTTCAGAATTGTTCCGTCCAGATCGAATTCGATGACCGCCTGCGATCGATTGAACGCCGCGATCATTCCCTCAGCCTCAATCAGCTGCTGGTCTTTGACAGCCTGTTTCGATTTCGAGTTCTTGAACATTCTTCCTCAGCACCGCTTGCTTTTGTCTGACCTGGCCTCACAGACGTCGCCAAGCAAGACCGTGGGTATTCCAGATCGAATTAACAGGTCTTTACCGATCTATATTCCCAAGGTTGATGCCGATTTCAACGCTACCCTAGGATGTTTTTTCCGGCGGTTATTCATGATTTGACCCATCGCAACTGGCCAATCGGCCAGTAAATCTGAGGAAAACCTACTCAATTTGCGTAATTGAGTTCTGTCTCAGTCAGCGGCGGCCCTCTCTCGGGCTCACCCTTCGCGCTAACGGCCCCTTCACCGCGCTCTGTCAGGCTGTCGGCCTTGATAGGAGTAGCGTTGGTGTCGGCCCTGGCCTGTTTGCGTGTGGTGGTGCGGTGCGACCAGACCGAGCACTCGGAAGAGGTGCTGGGACAACTGGTGGCCAAGTTCACCACCGCCTTCCTCGAGGTGCGCTGGTCGTGGCCACGCAAGTTCTCCGCGATCAACCCCTACGCCTTTCTGCTGAACGATCCCCAGGCCGCCGAACTGGATATCGCCGAGCTGGGTCGGCTGTCGGCCGAGCTGCACGCCCATCTGTTCGGAGATGGCGAGACCGGCGGCGCCGACGTGACCGTTCTGCTATTCGAGGGCGACGATCCGGCGATGGCGGAGTTCGCCGAGCTGAGCGAGGCGCGTCTGACCCTGGCCATGACCGACGCGAGCGCCGCACCGCAAGGCGGCCGACTGAGCCGCATCACACCGGACGGGCGACGGCTGAGATTGCCCCCCGTGGCGGGGCGCCCCGATGGAGACGAGGCCGAGGCGCCGCCAAGCGGCACGCCGCCCGCCCAGCCGCGGGAGCCCAATATCGAGGCCGTACAGGGGGTCTATTACAGCGCCCGGCAGATCTTCATCGCCGACGTGGTGGCCAGCACGCCCGCCGAGGCCCGCACCCATTTCAGCCTTGTGGACGGAGATGACCACCTGCCGGCCAATCCTGCGGCCTTTGACGCCGACTGCGTGGTGGCCGCCTTCCAGTTTCTCGCCGAGAGCCCCTCGGACGCCCCGCTCTATCTGCCGATCTCCTTCTCCACCCTGCTGCGGCCGTCGCGGCGGGCGGCTTATCTGGACCTGCTGGCCATCCTGCCGGTATCGGAGCGGAGACGACTGGCCGCGGCGGTCTATGACGTTCCCCGCGCGCCCTCTTTCCAGGCCTTGAAGCAGCTGCGCGACGCGCTCGACGCCCAGTTCAGCGCCATCGACCTGCGTACGCATGATCCGGGCTTCGAGATCGAACAGCTGACCGCCGAGGCCGTGACCAGCGTGACCCTGGTCCTGCCCCAGGCCGAACCCGAGCGGCGGCTGATCGTGCTGCGGCGCTTCATCGCCCGGATCGAGGCCTATAAACGGCGCAGGATCTGGCCAGGCGTCACCAATATCCGCACCCGTCGGGAACTGGACGTGGCCCTGGAGGCGAAGGTTCCCTTCCTGACGGGGCCCGGCATCTGTCGTCCCCAGATCAGACCCCTGGGGGGGCGGCCCTGGCCGATCGAACAGTTGCCGGTCCCCTCGGCCCTGGTCAGCCCCCGGCCGCAGATCGCCTGAGGCTCAGGCCTTGGCGCGGACCTTGCGCAGACGGCCGCGGATGTCGTCGGCGGTCTCGCGCACGCACTCGTGGGGATCAGATCCTTCCAGCAGGGCGTGGGCCGCCTTGGGCAGGGCCTGGCGCAGAACCCCAAGCGCGCGGGGCGGCGCCATGATCACCAGAGCCTGGAACAGGCCCCGGCGGGCGGGATCGGCCAGGCTCTCAGCGACCCGCTCCAGAAACCGGTCCTCGGCCTCCTCATGCGGCGCTCGCTCGCCGGCGCCATGCTGACCGTGGCCGGCGCGGTCATGGACCGTGGCGCCGTGGGCGGCGGCCTTGGGGTAGTCTCCGCCGGTCCGGCCCAGGTGGCGGTCCTCGATCTCGCGCACATCGCCGGCGCGCTGGCGCTCTTCGAAAAGTCGCGCCTGATCGCCATCGGCCACCAGGATCCAGGTGGTTCCCGTCACGTCCATGGTCATGTCCTCCAGTTTCGGCGGCATTCACGCCCGCCGCCGACCGCCGCGCCGTGACACAGATCAAGAGAAGGCCCGGCCAGGGCGAGGATCACCTAAGGGATAACCCTGAGTGGGCGCGGCAGACGCGAAAGCCTATCCTTCGACCTGCCGGGCCAAACAGCGCCCGTCAGAGGTCGTTGAGGAAGCCGCCATGTCAGAGATTTCCGCCAACACCGCCGCCCTGGGCGGCGTCCTGGTTCATGTGGAGCCCGGCGAGGCGTCCCGTGATCGTGTCCAGGTGGCCGCCGCCCTGGCCAGGTCCATGGGCGGCCGGCTGATCGGCCTGGGCGCGGAGATGGCCCAGCCCCTGGTGGCCAGCCCCTATGGCGGGGTGAACACCGCCGAATGGGTGGTCGCCATGAACAAGCAGATTGATGACGATCTGATCGCCGCTCAGGCGGCGTTCAACCTGGACAGCGCAGGGGTCGACAGCGAGTGGCGCGCCATGCGCGAAATGCCAGCCCGGGCGCTCGCCTCAGCGGCCCGAGCCTGCGACGTGGTGGTGGTGAGCGCCCATCCGCAGACCAACTACTACCGGGCCGCCGACCCGGCGGAGGTTGTGATGCGGAGCGGCCGGCCGGTCCTGGTGACGCCCGCCAAGGCAAGCCCGCTGGACGGCCGCGCCGTGGTGCTGGCCTGGAAGGACACCCGCGAAGCCCGCCGCGCCCTGCAGGATGGCCTGCTCTTCCTGCAGCGGGCCGAGCAGGTGGTGGTCGTGGCGGTCTGCGCCCAGGACGAAGCCGGCGCTGTCCAGCGCCAGGTCGATGACGTCATCGCCTATCTGTCCCGGCGCGGCGTTCGCGCCACGGCGAAGGTGAGCATCGCCCCGGACGCCGGCGTGGTCGGCGAACTGAATGCGACCGCCCAGGCGATCGGCGCCGATCTGATCATCGCAGGCGCCTACGGCCAGAGCCGCCTGCGGGAGTGGGTGTTCGGCGGCGTGACCCGCACCCTGATGGACGAGCCGACCTGCCACCTTCTGTTGAGTCACTGACGCCCTGAGGACGCGGCCCGCGGAGCACGGCGTGTTCCCGTGGGCTCACCCGTCCTGGCCGCCCAGCGCGCCTGGAAAGAGACGTGTGACCGCTTCAGTGCGGTTTCGCGCCCCGGCTACGCCCAGCACCGCCTGAACGTGCAGCTTCACCGTGGCGATGGAGATGCCCAGCGTCTTGGCGATCTCCTTGTTCGTGCGGCCCAGACGCATCTCCTCCAGCACTTCCCGCTGCCGTTTCGACAGGCGGTCGGTCGGCCCCTGCGCCGCCGAACCGATCGGCGCCTCGGCCTCTTCAAAGCAAGGGAAGTACTCTCCGCCGGCCAGGACCAGCCGGATCGCCGCGAGCATCAGCGGCGCCTCGTCGGTCTTGGGCAGTATGCCGGAAAAGCCATGGGCCCGGGCGCGGCGGGCCAGGGCCAGGTCCCGCTCAGGCGCCATCAGCAGGCGGCGAACGGCGGGCGCCGAGACGGACTCGGTCAGCACCTCCGCCAGTTCCGCAGCCGATAACGGATCGATCATCAGCAGTGAAAAGGGAGGGCTCTCGGCAAGCTCGCCCAAAGTCGCCGCCTCGGTCACCGCGCCCTCGCCCAACTCGCCAGACAGCAAAGTCGCCAGGGCCCGTCGGCAGACCGGCTGACGACTTACAATCGCAACTCTGGTTTCACTCACAGTAATTTACTCGCCATACGCGTGCGCCTGGACACTCAAGTGATCAAACCTCACTTTGAGTAGGGATATCCTTGATCTGCGTCACCTGGCCGCCCGGCCATGACCATTCGGCGCAGTTCAGGTCAACCGGCGATGGCGGTCCGCTCACCAGGGCCGCGGCTTGGCCATGAGGTGGGATTTATCCGGGAAACGAACTGGGAAAGGCTCACGAGACGGGAGCTGAAGCCACTCATGAGCCAAATGGAGACCGGACCGATTGCGTCCTCGTCGGTGTCTGGAGCGCCTGACCTGCTGGTCAGCGAGTTCCTGCAGGGCGACTTCGCCTTCATGGTGCTGGACTTCGACGCCGAGCTTCGGTTCGTCGGCGGGGCCTGCGCCCTGCCCGGGGGCGCGGCGGGCAAGGCGCCCTGCACGGCCGGGGCGCGACTGGCCCACCTGTTCACGCCCAGCGACCTGGAGCAGCTGGAGCCGCTGATCTCCGACGCGCTACAAGCCCGTCCAGGCGCCATCAGGATCGTCTCAGGTTACGGCGCCGAAGCCCGGACTCTTAAGCTTGGCCTCCTGCCTCGCTGCCAGGGAGAT
>JAHUZY010000414.1 GCA_019264505.1 Phenylobacterium sp.
CCCTGATTGAGACCCTGGGCTATGGGGCCATGCCGCTGGCCTTGCTGATGACCGGGGATCAGACCGCCGCGGTCGCCGCCATGGCCATGATCGGCGCGGTTGCTCTCAGCGGCGCGGCTGAACTGCCGGCGTCCCGCCTGATCAGCGGCGCGGCGCTCGCCACCATCGGCGGGATGGCGCTGGCGGGCCTGACGCTGAGCCCCGCCGCCACGCCCTGGCCCGCAGTCGCCGTGGCCGCCGTCGCGGTCGGCGCCATGTTCGCCTATGTGCTGGAAGCCGCCCTGCACCGGGAGGCCATCGAAGGCGCCTTGGCCCAGGCTCTTGAGAGGGCCCGGGCGGGCGAACGGGCGGCGGAGACGGCCAACGCCGCCAAGAGCGCCTTCCTGGCCACCATGAGCCACGAGATCCGCACCCCCTTGAACGGCGTGCTGGGCATGAGCCAGGTGATGAGCCGCGATACCCTCAGCGCCCCGCAGCGGGAACGGTTGGAGGTGATCCGCCAGTCCGGCGAGGCCCTGACCGCGCTCCTGAACAATGTGCTGGACCTGTCCAAGATCGAGGCCGGCCAGATGGAGGTGGAATCCATCCCCTTCGATCTGAACGAGATCCTTGAGTCGGCCCGGGCCACCTTCGCCACCCTGGCCCTGGACAAGGGCCTGCAGCTGGAAATGACCGTCGACGACAGCGCCCGGGGGGTCTTTCAGGGCGATCCCACCCGCCTGCGCCAGGTGCTGTTCAACCTGCTCTCCAACGCCGTGAAGTTCACCGACGAAGGCACGGTCATCCTGGGCGCCGAGGCCGCCCCCGGGGGGCTGAGACTCTGGGTGAGCGACACCGGCCCGGGCATGAGCCAGGCCGAGCTCAGCCGCCTGTTCGTCCGCTTCGCCCAGCTGGATTCCTCAACCACCCGGCGGCACGGCGGGACCGGTCTCGGCCTGGCCATTTCCCACGAGCTGTGCGGACTGATGGGCGGGGCGCTGGAGGCGACCAGCGCGCCGGGCCAGGGCTCGACCTTCTCTCTCGTAGCGCCGCTGGTCCGGCTCGGCGACGCTGCGCCCACGCCGAGCATCACCCCCGCCCCCCCGGCTGGCGGCCTGACCGGGCTTCGGGTGCTGGCGGCGGAGGACAATGAGGTCAATCAGGTGGTGCTGCGCGCGCTGCTGGCGCCGCTCGGGGTCGAGCCGGTCATGGTCAGCGACGGCGCCGCGGCCGTGGCCGCCTGGGAGGCCGGCGAGTGGGACCTGGTGCTGATGGATGTGCGCATGCCGGTGATGGACGGCCTGGCGGCGACGGCGGCCATCCGCGCCCGGGAACGGAGCCTGGGCCGGCGGCGAACGCCAATCATCGGCCTGTCGGCCGACGCCATGGATCACCAGGTGAACGAACTCCTGGCCGCCGGCATGGACAGCCATGTGAGCAAGCCTATCGACGTCACCCGCCTCTATGGCGTGCTGGAGGCCGCCCTCTAGCCCCGCTGGACCCGGCCGGGGCCAGGCAGAACATCGATCAGCTCGATGCGGAAGATCAGTACGCTGTTGGGCGGGATCGGCCCCTGGCCGGATTCGCCATAGCCCATCTCCGGCGGCACGGTGATGATCCACTCGTCGCCCGGTCGCATCAGGGGCAGCACTTCCAGCCAGGCCGGGATCAGGCCGGCCAGGGGCATGGCCGCGGGCACCCCGCGCTCGTAGGAGGAGTCGAACACCTCTCCGTCGGCCAGCTTGCCTTCATAGTGGACCTTGACCTCGTCACCCGGGCTCGGCTTCAGACCGTCGGCCGGGCCAGACCGCACGACCTCGTACTGGACGCCGGACGGCAGGGTCTCGACCCCGTCACGCTCGGCGTTCTCCGCCATATAGATCTTGGCCTCGGACGCCGCCTCGCCCCCTTGCGGGGAACAGGCGACCAGGGCCAGGGCCGCGGCCAGGGCGAGCAGGGGAGCGAGCATCACGGACGTCCTTGGGTGACGAGGGTCTTTGCGGGATATGAGTCAGACGGCCCGCGGCGGATAGCCCCGCTCACGCAGGGCGTCCATGATTTCCTGGGTGTGCTTGGCGTCGCGGGTCTCGATCATGATGTCGAACTCCGCCCCCTTGGCCGGCACGTCCAGGGCCAGGCGGTTATGCGCCACCTCGACGATGTTGGCGCCCATCTGACCGATGATGGCCGAGACATTGGCCAGCAGACCCGGCCGGTCGTCGCCGATGATCCGCAGGGAGACGAGGCGCTGCTCCCGCACCAGCTCCCGGGTCAGGACCGAGGCCAGCAGGCGGGTGTCGATATTGCCGCCGGTGATGATCAGGCCCGCCTTCTTGCCGCGGAACCGTTCGGGATAGGCCAGCAGGCCGGCCAGCGCCGCCGCACCGGCCCCTTCGGCCACGGTCTTCTCCACATTGCAGTAGAGGGCTACGGCGCGCTCGAAGAAGGGCTCCTCAACCAGCAGGACCTCATCGATCAGCGGCCGGGCCACGCCATAGCTGACATCCCCCACCTGCTTGACGGCGATGCCCTCGGCGATCGTCGCCCCGCCGGTTCCGCTGGCCCCGTTCACCCCGCGCATGCGGGCGGTGAAGGACGGGTACATGGCCGGCTCCAGGCCGACGACCTGGATGCCGGGTTTCAGATGCTTGGCCGCCGTGGCGCACCCGGCGATCAGCCCGCCGCCGCCTATGGGGATCGGCAGGACGTCCAGGTCCGGCACGTCCTCCAGCATCTCCAGGGCCACCGTGCCTTGGCCGGCCATCACGTCCAGGTCGTTGAACGGATGGACAAAGACCAGGTCGCGCTCTTCGCAGATCTGCTTGGCCTTGCCAGACGCCTCGTCATAGCCATCGCCCTCGAGCACCACCTCGGCCCCGAAGGCCCTGGTCTGCTGCACCTTCACGAAGGGGGTGGAGCGGGGCATGACGATGGTCACGGGGATGCCCAGGCGGGCGGCGTGATAGGCCAGGCCCTGGCTGTGATTGCCGGCCGAGGCGGCGATGACGCCGCGCTTCTTTTCGGCGTCGGTCAGCTGCAGCAGCTTGTTGAGCGCCCCGCGCTCCTTATAGGCGGCGGTGAACTGCAGGTTCTCGAACTTCACCCATACCTCGGCCCCGGTAATCTCCGACAGCGTCTTCGACAGGCGGCACGGGGTGCGCTCGATATGGCCGTTCAGCCGGTCGGCTGCGGCGCGGATGTCGTCGATGGAAAGCGTCATAGAATTCGGAGGTCCGGGGAGGCCGCCCGGCGAGGGGGGCGGAAAGGCCGGCAACCTATCGGGCGCGGAGACCCTTCGCAATGTCAGGCCGAGCGCAGGCCCCGCAGGCGGTCGACCCGGCGCATGGCCTTGCCCGGCAGTTCGGACATGCCCCCCAGCGGCAGGGACTCCGCCGCCCGCCTCAGACTGTAGGCGGCCTGTCGCAACAGGGTGGCCGGCGACAGCACGCCGACGAAGCCGTGGCCGACGCTGACCTGGGCGTTGGCCAGCTCGCGCTTGAACCGGTAGTCGCCGGCCCCGAGGTCCAGGCGATGATAGGGGGTGGTCTCCATCCAGCGCAGGATGTCCTGAAACAGCAGCAGGCCCGGCGAATAGCGGTCGAAGGCCGGATCATGGGCGATCAGCCAGCCGTGGATGGTGCGGGCGCCGCGCAGGTGCAGGTGAACCGCCGCCAGCTTGCCGCCGATGTGCAGGGAGAAGAGCGCGCCGCCGAACTCCGGGTCGCGGCTCTCGAACAGATCGGAGATCAGCCGCCGGGTCCAGCCGGGCTGGAAGATGTCGAACTGGCCGGTGGCCTTGAGCTGAGCCCGCTTCCAGGCGATCAGCTGGTCGAAGTCGCTCGACGCCCGGCTGAAGGGGGTGAAGACCACCTCGCCCAGCTCCCGCTGCGCCTTGCGGCGCTTCTTGTCGCAATCCTTGAGCAGGCCGACGCCTGCGGCGCGGCGCTCGGCGGCGTAGGCCTCATAGCTGGGGCCGATATCGGCCACCTGGGACAGGGACTCCCCGTGCGAGAATCCCTGAAAGGGGCCGCTGGCGTCCAGCATGTGGCAGAAGTCGAGACGCTGGACCCCCAGAGCAGCGACGATCTCCCGGGCGCCGATCTCCAGTCCCGGCGCGGCCACCAGACCCTGATAGTCGCAGAGCGGCGCGCCCACGGGCAGGGCTGTGGCGCCCCCCACATGCACGGCCACAAAGCCCAGATCCTGGGTCCGGTCCCCCACCACCGCGACCCGTACGCCGCGGGTGGCGGTGGCGCCCCTGGCCTGGGCCCGCTCCACCGCCCGCGCCCAATGGGGCGACAGGAAGGGGCTGTCATAGGTGATGTCCTGCTGAGCCTGCAGCTCACTCCAGCGGTCCAGGCGCGCCGGCGTCAGGTCCTGGGGACGGACCACCTCGATCTGCAGGGCGGACATGGACGGGGTTACTCGACAGGGTTGCGGTCAAGCCATGCTACGCGCCGAAGGGTTTCCGACGGGTTGCCGCCTCAGGCGGCGCCGCGATTTTCCCAGTCCACGTCGAATTCCGACACCAGATGCCCCGGCGCAACCTCGTTCAGGCGCGGCACATAGATCGGCGCCAGGGGATCGACGCTGACCCGCGAGGGCAGGAAGCGCAGGGCCGCGGCGGGGTCCATGGGGCTGGGCGGTTCGCCTGACAGCTTCAGCCGCTGGCGGTTGCGCTCCCGCTCGGGGTCGGGGATGGGCGCGGCCGAGAGCAGGGCGCGGGTGTAGGGGTGTTGGGGATCAGCATAGAGCTTGTCCCGGTCGGCCAGCTCCATGACCCGACCGAGGAACAGCACCATCACCCGGTGGCTGATCTCGCGGACCACGGCCAGGTCGTGGCTGATGAAGATCATCGCCAGGCCCATCTCCTTCTGCAGGTCGATGAGCAGGTCGATGATCTGGGCGCGGATCGAGACGTCCAGGGCCGAGACCGCCTCGTCGCAGATGACCAGCTTGGGCTTGAGGATCATGGCCCGGGCGATGCCCACCCGCTGGTTCTGGCCGCCAGACAGTTCATGCGGATAGCGGTTGATCAACTCTGGCGAGAGGCCGGCGCGGGCCATCATGCCGGCCACCTCGGCGTCCCGGGCGTCGCGGTTCAGCTGCGGGGCGAAGATCTTCAGGGGCTCGGCGATGGAGTCGCCGATGGTCATCCGCGGGTCGAGGCTGGCCAGCGGGTCCTGGAAGACGATCTGCAGGTCCTTGCGGGCCGCCCGCATCTCCGCCTTCTGGGCGTGGGTGATGTCGCGGCCCATCAGGGTGACGACCCCGTCGGTGGGCTTGACCAGATTCAGCACCGCCCGCGACAGGGTGGACTTGCCGCAGCCGCTCTCGCCCACCACGCCCAGGGTCTCACCCTGGCGCACGTCGAAGGAGACGCCGTCCACGGCCCGCAGCTGGCGCATGCCGCCCAGCAGGCCCTGGCGGATGGGGAACCAGACCTTGATGTCCTTGGCCTCGACGATCACCGGGGCGTCGGCGGCCACGGGGGCGACGGTGGGCCGGCCGCCGCGGTCGGCGCGGTCCAGGCGCGGGATCGCATCGAGCAGGTCGCGGGTGTACTGGACCTTGGGCGTGGCGAAGAGCTCGCGCACCGGCCCCTCCTCCACATACTGACCATCCTTCATCACGCAGACCCGGTCGGCGAGGCGGGCGATGACCCCCATGTCGTGGGTGATCAGCACCATGGCCGTGCCGGTCTCGCGGCCCAGTTCGGCCATCAGGTCGAGGATCTCGGCCTGGACGGTGACGTCCAGCGCCGTGGTCGGCTCATCAGCGATCAGCAGCTCCGGCCCCCCGGCCATGGCCGCAGCCACCATCACCCGCTGGCGCATGCCGCCGGACAGCTCGTGGGGATACTGGCGCAGGCGCCGCGAGGCGTCGGGGATGCGCACATGGTCCAGCCACTGGCGCGCCCTCGCCATGGCGTCGCTGGCCGACAGGCCCAGATGCAGCCGCAGGGGCTCGGCGATCTGCTCGCCGATCCGCACATGGGGGGTGAGCGCCGTCAGCGGGTCCTGGAAGATCATGGTCATCTTCGAGCCGCGCAGGCGGTTCAGGGCCCGCGGCTTCAGGCCCAGAATCTCCTGGCCCTGGAACCGCACCGAGCCGGTGGCCCGGCCGTTCTGGGCCAGCAGGCCCATGACCGTCATGAAGGTCTGGCTCTTGCCCGAACCGCTTTCGCCCACCACGCCCAGGGTCTCGCCCCGGGCCACCTGCAGACTCACCCCGCGCACGGCCTGGACGGCGCCGTCATGGGTGTCGAAGGTGACCTTCAGATCATCGATCGCCAGGACGGGGGTGGCGGTCGCCGACACGGACGCGGACTTGGGCTCGGACAAGGGGACGGACTCCAGATCGTTTCGCCTGTGACCATAGACCGCCGCCGCCCGCTTGTGAAACAACCGCCGCCGGGGCGCCGTCGCCCCGCGAGCCTTCAGAGGAGCCCATGGCCGCCGACGCCGAAAAACGCGCCAGACCCGCCCTGTTCCTGGACCGGGACGGGGTGCTGAACGTCGATCATGGCTATGTCTACCGCTGGGCGGACTTCACCTGGATCGGCGGCGCCAAGGCCGTGATCGCGGCCTTCAACCGGGCCGGCTGGTGGGTCTTTGTGGTCACCAACCAGTCGGGCGTCGGGCGGGGCTATTACACTGAGGCCGACATGCACGCCCTGCACACGGCCATGGCCGAGGACCTGGCCAGGGACGGGGCGCGGATCGACGCCTTCTACCACTGCCCCCACCACCCCGAGGCGGTGGTCGAGGCCTATCGGCATCCCGATCCCCCCGACCGCAAGCCCAATCCCGGCATGCTGCTGCGGGCCATGGCCGACTGGCCGGTGGACCAGGCCGCCTCCTTCATGATCGGCGACAAGCCCGGCGACATGGAGGCCGCCGCCCGGGCGGGGATCGAGGGCCTGCTGTTCGAAGGCGGCGACCTGCGCGCCTTCCTCAAGGCCCAGGGCCGCCTGCCGTAACCCCCTCCTCGGTCACCCTCGGGCTTGACCCGAGGGCCCATGCACACAGTCGATCGCCGGTGTTCATGGATGGTCGGGTCAAGCCCGACCATGACGGGGAAACGGCGGCGCGAGCGAAGCGAGCCTCGAAGGACGCAAAGCGCCTGCGCCCCTACCGCCGCTCCATCTGGTCGATCATGCGCTCCAGGGTGGCGAGCTCGTCGGCCTCGCCGGGGGGCTTGTCCCAGCGCAGGCGGCTGATGCGGGGGAAGCGCATGGCGACGCCGGACTTGTGCCGGGGGGAGCGCTGCAGCCCCTCAAAGGCCACCTCGAAGACCAGACCCCTGTGCGGCTCGGCGCGGACCGAACGGACCGGGCCGAAGCGCTCGAGGGTGTTGTCGCGGACAAACTTGTCGATCTGCTTCAACTCGGCGTCGGTGAAACCGAAATAGGCCTTGCCCACCGGCGTCAGCACCCGCTCGCCTTCCGCCCCCATCGTCCAGACCCCGAAGGTGTAGTCGGAATAGAAGCTGGAGCGCTTGCCGTGCCCCCGCTGGGCGTACATCAGCACCGCGTCGATCAGGAACGGGTCGCGCTTCCACTTGAACCACGGCCCCTTCGGCCGGCCCGCCTCATAGATCGAGGTCAGGTGCTTGAGCATCAGGCCCTCGGCGATCTGCGGGTCCCCGGCCGGCGGATCGGCCCGCAGGTCGGCCAGCTCGCTCCAGCTCTCGAAGGGCTGCAGGGGCGACAGGTCGATGCGCGGATCGGCCAGCCGCGCCACCAGGGCCTCCAGGCGGACGCGCCGCTCGGTGAAGGGCAGGGTCCGCAGGTCCTCGCCCTCTAGGGCCAGGACGTCATAGGCGCGGATGGCGGCCGGATAGGCCCGCAGCATCTTGGCGTCCACGGTCTTGCGGTTCAGCCGCTGTTGCAGGTCGCCGAACGGGGCCACCACGCCCTCGCGGCGCACCAGCAGTTCGCCGTCCAGGGCGCCCTCGAAATCCAGCGCCTCGACCACGTCGGGAAAGACCGCCGAGATATCGTCGCCGGTGCGGCTGTAGAGCCGCTTCACGCCGGCCTCGCTGACGGCCTGGATGCGGATGCCGTCCCACTTCCACTCCGCCGCATAGGCCGCCGGATCAAGCCGCGCGAAATCCACCGCCTCGTCGATGGCCTGAGCCAGCATCACCGGCCGGAAGCGCCCCGGCGCATTGGGCGAGGGCCGCGCCCCGTGACCCTCCAGCCAGGCGAACAAATCCTCGTACGGCGCGTGCAGGGCGTGCCAGACCTCCTCCACCTCACTGATCGCCACCCCGCCGAGATCTGCGCAGGCCTGCTTGGCCAGGCGCGAAGAGACGCCCACGCGAAGACCGCCGGTCATCAGCTTCAGCAGCGCCCAGCGGGCGGTGGGATCGGTGAGCGCATCGAGCCAGCCCTCGATCAGCCGCTGGACCTCCGGCCGCGTGGCGCCAGCCAGCGCATCGACCACCTCGGAAAGCTCCGGCTCGCGGTTGGCGCCGGGCCGCGTGGGCCAGACGAGCGCCACGGTCTCGGCCAGGTCCCCCACATAGTCGTAGGACCAGCGGAACAGGACCGCGTCCATCCGCTCCTCCACCGCCTTGCGGATGAAGGCCGGCTTGGCGGCGGAAAAAGACAGGTCGCCGGTCAGGGCCGCGAGCGCCCAGCCCCGGTCGGGGTCCGGGGTCGTGGCCAGATAGTCCCGCACCAGGGTCAGCTTGGCGTTGCGCGAGGCGGTGAGGGACAGGCGGTCCAGCAGGTCGGCGAAGGCGCGCATCAGGCCACAGCCCCCGGCTGGCGCGTCGCCGAGGTTGGGCTATAGCAGACGCGACCGCGCCGACTAGCGCGCAAGCCCGGGAGCCCCAGACCATGGCCGACGCCCGCGTGACCTGCATCACGAGACAGCCGCGGAAGACCCCTCACGAGGGCGTCACCCATCTGGGGGGCAACGGTTGGAAGCGCAGCAAGGCCGAGGTGATCGCCGCCATCGAAGGCGGGCGCGACACCTTCTATCTCCTGGTCGGCGGCGAGCGCTCGGAGATCAACATACTCAATGGCCCGAACGGCAAGTATCTGCGGGCCTATGCGAAGGGTCAGTGGAACGACAGCCTGCTGACCCTGCCCCCCTGTATCTGAGGACGGCCGCCTCACGCCTCGTCCTCTTCCTCATAGCCCACCAGGGCCAGCGCCCGGGCCGGAATGCCCGCAAGCTCGGACCAGCGGGCCAGGGCCTCCTCCCGGCCATGGGTGATCCACAGCTCGCCCGGGCGGATCTCGTCGACCGTGGCGGTCAGTTCGTCCCAGTCGGCATGGTCGGAGATGATCAGCGGCAGCTCCACGCCCCGCTGTCGGGCCCGGGCGCGGACCCGCATCCAACCCGAAGCGAAGGCCAGGACCGGATCATTGAACCGGCGGCCCCAGCGGTCGGCCAGGGCCGAGGGCGGCCCGACCACGATGGCGCCGGCGAAGTCCTGTTTCCTGTCGACAGTGGCCGGCAGCAGGGGGCCGAGGTCCACCCCGTGTTCTTCATAGAGCCGATTCAGCCGCTCCAGGGCGCCATGGACATAGATGGGCTTGTCCCAGCCGCCCTCGCGCAGCAGGCGGATGACCCGCTGGGCCTTTCCCAGCGCATAGGCGCCGACCATGTGGGTCCGTTCGGGAAACTGGGCCACCGAGCGCAGCAGGCGGGCGATCTCGCCGGCGTCGTCCGGATGGCGGAAGACCGGCAGGCCGAAGGTGGCCTCGGTGATGAAGACATCGCAGGGCACGGGCTCGAAGGCCTGGCAGGTGGGATCACGCCGGCGCTTGTAGTCGCCGGACACCACCATGGTCAGGCCCTTCCAGCGCACCACCGCCTGGGCCGAGCCCAGGACGTGGCCGGCAGGAACCAGGGTCACCTCCACATCGTCCCGGGCCACCGTCTCACCATAGGGGGCGGCCTGGCGGGTGGCGGTGAAGTCCGCGCCGTAGCGCTCGCCCATGATGGCCAGGGTTTCCGGCGTCGCCAGCACCGCCCCGTGGCCCGACCGGGCGTGGTCGGCATGGCCGTGGGTGACCACCGCGCGGGCCACCGGCCGGACCGGGTCGATATAGAAGTCGCCGGGCGGGCAATAGAGGCCCTCGGGGCGGGGACAGAGCAGGTCCTGCGGTCTGATCATCGCCCCTCCAGATGGTGCGCCCGGCGCAGTCTCGCCAGATTACGAAACGTCCACTTCATTACACAGTATTCATATTGTGAAATCGGGCTCATGACCAAGACTTAACGAGTATTCCGAAGAGCGGGAAACTATACAGGGGTCATCGGAACGCGGCCGACGCGCTCCACCCACACAAATCTGAAGAGACCCGCCATGATCCGCACCAACCTTCTCGCCTTCGCCAACATCGCCCTGGCCGCCACCCCGGTCCTGGCCATCGCCATCGCCGCCTACAGCAACACCCTGCCGCTGTTCTAAGGTGCTCGGGCGGTGCCGTTTTCGTTGACCGCCCCGAGGGCAAGCCGCTAGGCCCTCAGGGATGGTCAAGCCGCCCGACTTCATCGCCGCCATGACCGGGAGCCTGGATGAGCAGGCGGCCCGGCACATGGTCACCCGCACCCCGCAGACCGAGGCGCTGGGCTTCCAGTTTGTCTCCATCAGTGAAGCCCGCGGCGCCATCCGGGTTCCCTGGCGCGCCGACCTGGTGGGGGACCCTGAGACCGGGGTGATCGCCTCGGGGGTCGTCACCACCCTGCTCGACCATGTGTGCGGCCTGTCGATCCGCGCCGCCAATGCGGTCCCGCAGGGCACGCTCGACCTGCGCATCGACTATATGCGGCCGGCCAGGCCCCAGGCCGATCTCGTCGCCGACGGCCACTGCTACAAGCTGACCCGCACTATCGCCTTTGTGCGGGCGCTGGCCCATGACGGCGATCCCGACGATCCGGTGGCCACCGCCCAGGCGGCCTTCGCCCTGATCGGAGGCGGCGCGTGAGCACCGACACCACCCCGGCCGAGCGGCTGGCCGCCTTCCTGGCGCGCACCCCCTATATCGCCTTCCTCGGCATGCGGGCCGAGCTGGCGGGGGACGAGATGACCGCCATCCTGCCGTTTTCCCCGCATCTGATCGGCAACACCCTGCTGCCAGCCCTGCATGGCGGCGTGCTGGGCGCCTTCATGGAAATGACGGCGCTGGCCCAGCTGGCGGTGATCACCGGCGGCCCGAGGCCGGCCAAGACCATCGACGTCACCATCGACTATCTGCGCCCCGGAAGGGCCATGGACACCTATGCGAGGGCGCAGATCAAGAAGGCCGGCCGGCGGATCTCCAGCGTCCATGTGGAGGCCTGGCAGGAGGCCCGCGCCAAGCCCGTCGCCGCCATCCGCGGCCACTTCCAGATGCCCACCGCGGGCTGAAGGCCGTCATCCCAATCCGCCATCCTGGGCCTTGTGCCCAGGATCCCTCGTGACGCTTGCGCCCGCCCCGACGAGGGATGCTCGGCACAAGGCCGAGCACGACGCGGTGAAGATGGCGACCGCACGCGATAGTCACGGCCGGTAAATGCTGCTTGAGGCAGGCGGTCATGCGCGCTACCGCCTGCGCCATGCTTCAGGGACTTTCACATTCGGCCCAAGGGGCCAAGAGCTGGCCGTTCGAACAGGCGCGCGCCCTGCTGTCGCGGATCCTGCGCCTGCGGCTGTCCGACGCCGAGCGGGATCTGGCCGTCACCCTCATCGCCGCCGGCAAGGCCCGCGAGGCCGTCGCCACCCTTGAGGCCCTGCGAAAGCCGGTCATCTTCCAGTGCGGCTATGGCGCCAGCGGCCTCCCGCACCTGGGCACCTTTGGCGAGGCGACCCGGCCGACCATCGTGCGCACCGCCTTCCGGGCCCTGACCGACGACGCCATTCCGACCCAGCTGATCGTGTTTTCCGACGACATGGATGGGCTGCGGAAAATCCCCGACAACGTGCCGAACCGCCACATGCTGGAGGAGGATCGCGACAAACCCGTCACCCGGGTGCGCGACCCCTTCGGCGAGTACGAGAGCTTTGGCCACCATAACAACGCCCGCCTACGCGCCTTCCTGGATGGCTTCGGGTTCGACTACACCTTCATGTCGTCCACCGACTGCTACACCTCGGGCCTGTTCGACCCGGTGCTGCTGCGGTTGCTGGAGCGGTTCGACAAGGTCCAGTCGATCATGCTGCCGACCCTCGGCGAAGAGCGCCGCGCCACCTACTCCCCCTTCCTGCCTATCAGCCCCAAGACCGGCAAGGTCCTCCAGGTCCCGACCCTGGAGCGCAACCTGGACAAGGGGACCATCGTCTTCGCCGACGAGGACGGGACCCTGACCGAGGTCCCGGTCACCGGCGGCCACGTGAAGCTGCAGTGGCGCCCCGACTGGGCGGCCCGCTGGACGGCGCTGGAGGTGGACTTCGAAGCCTCGGGTAAGGACCTGGTGGATTCGGTGCGGGTCTCCAACAAGGTCTGTCAGGCGCTTGGCGGCACGCCGCCGGAGGCCTTCCACTTCGAGCTCTTCATGGACGAGAACAACCAGAAGATCTCCAAGTCCAAGGGCAATGGCCTGACCATCGAGGAATGGCTGCGCTATGGCGCGCCTGAGAGCCTCGCCTACTACATGTTCCAGTCGCCGAAGTCGGCCAAGCGCCTGTTCTTCGACGTCATTCCAAAGGCGACCGACGAGTATCTGCAGCAGCTCGATGCGCTCAATCGCAAGCGCGCCGAGGGCGACAACGGCGCTCAACTGGACAATCCTGCCTGGCACGTCCACCGCGGCGACCCGCCGGAAAGAGGCTCACCGGTCAGCTTCTCCCTGCTGCTGAACCTGGTTTCGGCGGCCGACGCCTCGACGGCCGACATCCTGTGGGCCTTCCTCAGCCGCTATATTCCCGGGGCGACCCCGGAGACCGAGCCGCTGCTGGCCAAGCTCGTGGGCTATGCGCTGAACTACTACGAGGACTTCGTGAAGCCCTCGAAGACCTTCCGCGCCCCCACCGACCAGGAGCGGGCGGCGATCGGGGACCTGGCTGCGCGCCTGCGGGCCCTGCCGGCGGGCGCCGACGCCGAGGCCATCCAGAACGAGGTGTTCGAGGCTGGCAAGGCCGGGGGTTTCGAGCCCCTTCGGACCTGGTTCACGGCCCTCTACGAAGTGCTGCTCGGCCAGAGCCAGGGGCCGCGCTTCGGCTCCTTCGTCGCCATCTTCGGGGTCGAGCGCACCCTGGAGCTGATCGACAAGGCCCTGGCCGGCGACCTGGTCGCGGGCTGAGAACGACGTCCCGCGTCACCCCGGGCCCTGCGCCCAGGGTGACGCAGATAGCCGCTAGTCCATATCCAGCCAGCCGGCCGAGCCGATGGGCATGCCGGGCGGCGTCTCGGGTCGGATCTCCTTGGCGGCGGCCAGGCGGCGAAGCTCCGGAGGATCCTCGATCAGGGCCACCAGCCGCGCGCGGTGCGCCCGGGTCGCCGCATCTCCCCCTCGGGCGCTCGACAGTCGCGCGGCGATCGCCTCAAGAGCCGCGCTCGCCTGGGCGGTGACGCCGGGCGCAGCACCCGGATCCTGGGCCAGACGGCCAAGGTCCAGCACGGCCCGGGCCTGGGTGCGCTGGGCGATGGGGACCAGAGCCGGATCGGCAGGATCAGCGAACACCTTGGCCGTCAGGGCGTCCAGCACCTCGCCCGCCCCGGGCAGGGACGGGTCGCGACGGTTCTGCTCGATCAGCCGGGCCAGTCGCTGATCGTTCAGCAGCACGTCCAGGGGCAGGCCTGCGGCCACCTCTGCAGCGGCCAGGGGATCGAAGATCGGCCCGGCCAGGGTGGGGAAGAGCTCGATCTCGGTCTGCCGGTCGGTGCGGCCGGTGAGGCCGGCCGACATCAGGGGCATGAGCCCGCGCGGCGTCTCCAGGGCGGCGGGGTCCAGGGCCACCAGCAGGGCCGACAGGGCCGCGCGCTGGGCCTGGGCCGGAACTGAGGTGGCAGACTCCTTCCCGTCCCCGATCACCGAATAGGCGAAATCCACCCCGCCCAGCAGCTTGCCGGCCGCCTCCACCTGATAGCGATGCATCAGATAGATGGGCACGTACTTGCGGCGGAGCGCCGCCACCGGCTCGCCGGGATAGAGGGCGCCCAGGCCGAAGCTGGAAAGCGCGGCCTTGCGCACGGCCATCATCCGCTCAAGCTCGGCGGCCGGATCGGGACCATCGTCCCACAGGCTGCCCCAGGGCTGGCCGACGTCCAGGCCCCGGGAATCGGCGTCGGTGATGTAGCGCAGGCCATTCGGCGCGGTGGCGTTCTGGTGCAGCAGGGCCTGGGCCTTGTCCTCCGGGCCATAGACGGCGGCGACGCTGAACTTGTCCCAGTCGCCGATGCCCACCGCATAGGCGTCCGACAGGTCCGGCCGGCCCTCGGTCAGCAGGATGCGTGGGGCCGGATAGTCCATCACCGAGGTGCGGCCTTGCGTGGAGCCGGCGAAATTGTGGGCGAAGCCTATGGAGTGGCCCACCTCATGGGCGCCCAGCTGGCGCAGGCGGGCCAGCGCCACCTCGGCCGGGTCATTGGCGCCGCCTGAGCCGGTCATGCGCGCCCCCACAAGGCCCTCGAAGATCAGCATGTCCTGCCGCACCCGAAGCGCGCCCAGCACCACTGAACCTTTGAGGATCTCGCCGGTTCGTGGGTCGATGATGGTCTGGCCATAGGACCAGCCGCGGGTCGCCCGGTCGGCCCAGTTGATCATGCTGTAGCGCACGTCCAGGGGATCGGCGCCCGGGGGCAGCAGCTCCACCCGGTAAGCGTCCTTGAAGCCCGCGGCCTCGAAGGCCTCGGCCCACCAGGCCGCCCCCTCCATCAGGGCGTTGCGGATCGGCTCGGGCGCGGCGGGGTCCATATAGAAGATGATCGGCTTCTTCACCGGCGAGACCGCCGCGGTGGGGTCGGTCTTCTCCAGGCGGAAGCGCAGGGCGTACTGCTTGACGATGGGCTGGCCGAGCGGCGCGGCGAAGTCGAGGAACTGCAGGGCGTTGCCGCCGCTGCGGGGATCAAACACCCGTGGCTCATAGCCGGGCTCGGGCAGCTTGACGAAGGAATGGCGCACCTTGAGCGTCATGCGCTTGGCGTCCGGTGTGATGTTGGCCACCTCCCGGCCCGGCGTTTCGGAGACGAAGGTCTGGATGGCCTCCAGCTCGACATTCTCCGGAAAGGCCTTGGCATCGCCGGGATCGGCCAGGCTGAGATCCTTCGACAGGCTCCAGCCGCTCTCCCCCGACCCCTTCAGGGCGTCGACCACACCCAGGGCGTCCTGGGTCAGAAAGCTGGACACGTCGATCAGGATGCGGCCCTGGGGGTCCACCGACAGGATCTCGCCGGCCCAGACCATGGAGGGGGCGAAAGCGTCCCGCGCCGAGGCCTGCTCCACCGCCGGCGCGCCCACCGCGCGGAAGCGGGGGTTCTCGTACTCCGCCACCACCTTGGCCCCCACCCGGCGGAAGGCGAGCAGCCGCGAGGGGCCAAGTCTCGCCTTATCCAGACCAATGGGCGCCGAGCCCAGACCCGTGCGCAGGCTGGCCACGTGGATGTAGCGGCCGCTCACCCCCTCGGCGTCCGGCGCAGGCAGCAGCATCAGCACCCGGCCGCGCTCGGCGTCGGCATAGATCGGGATCAGCCCCTCGGTTCGGGTCAGCCCCGCGGTGACCTCGCCCATGGGTCGCGGCGCGGCCTGGGCGGCCAGCGGACAGGACAGCAGCGCGGCCACGGCGGCGGCCGCCAGCAAGGTGTTACGGATCATGATGACGCCCCGGGTTTGACTGCCGGCAACCTAGGGCCGGCCTGCGCGGGCCGTCCACGAAAGAGGTCGAAACCTGGGGCTGAATCCGCCCGGCGCCTCGTCTTCGCGCAGGGGGCTTGCCTTGACGTTGACGTAAGATGCCACTTACGCTGTCAGCCAGAAACAAGCCGCTAAAAACCAGGCTCAACCGGAGACGCCAAACATGCCCACCGACCTGCGCCGCCCCCAACGCACCTATACGATCCGCCAGCTCTGCCTGGAGTTCAAATGCACCCCGCGCGCCCTGCGCTTTTATGAGGACAAGGGCCTGCTGACGCCGGCCCGCGACGGGATGAACCGGGTCTATTCCTACAAGGACCGCGCCCGCCTGAAGCTCATCCTGCAGGGCAAGCGGGTGGGTCTGTCCCTGGCGGAGATCGGGGAAATCCTGGACCTCTACGACCTGGACGACGGCGGCGCGGCCCAGATGGCCAAGTCCCTGCGCAAGTTCAAGGAGCGCATCGTCGCCCTGGAGAGCCAGCGCGAGGACATCGACCGGGCGATCAGCGAGCTGAAGAACGGCTGCAACAACCTCGAGCAGAAGCTCATCGCCACCCGCCCCGACCTGCTGCCCCGGGCGGCCGACTATGACCAGATGCTGCGCCAGCGCCTCGACGGCCTGGAGCATGTGGGCGCCAAATAAGGCCCCATTTCTCGACCATCCTATCC